>JBFGHF010000094.1:0-9821 GCA_041578355.1 Acidobacteriota bacterium | reverse complement strand
GGCCAGCTTTTAAAGTCTCGCCTTGCAGGGGACCGGCCGCCGGCCGGTCCCGACCCTGAGTTCGAATCCGTTCGCTTTTGCGATTCCCGTTGCTTTCCCTCCCCGAGGCAGCCTCCGCTCTCCGGCGAGGTTCATGCTATTCTTTGAATCCGCAGGCCCGGGCAGGCGTTCTCGAACGCTTTGAGTCAGATGGAGCCGCGTTGGCCAAAGAACCCATTTACGTCAAAGAAGGCGACCGCAAAGTCCCCTTTCTGCGAGGTGTGGTGACCCATTCTCTGGTCCAGAACGGCCTCAGCTTCAAGCAGGCCTACGAGGTTGCCAATCTCGTTCGGGAAAGGGTCCGAACGGCGGGCACCGTCAGCAAAAAAACCCTCCGCCGCTGCATCCACGACGTGCTCACCGAGAAATACGGTAGCGAATTCGCCGAAGAGCGCTCCCGGTCGGTGCGTCGTTTGCCTCTGATTTTCGTCCGGGGCGACGATTCGGTCCCATTCAGCAAGGGACTTCTCTCGCAGTCGCTTCAGGCCTCGGGTCTGGAACCGGAAACCTCCTACGCCATCGCCCTGAGGATCGAAAACTCGCTGATCAAGGACGGGACCGTTGAAATAGAGAGCAGCCAGCTGCGCCGCCTGATCTACGACACCATAGTCCGCGATCACGGTGAGGATTTCGCGGAAAGATATCTACTTTGGCGTTTTCTGAAGAATCCCGACAAGCCCGTCGTGATTCTCTTCGGGGGCGCCACCGGAGTGGGGAAGACTTCAGTGGCCAACGAAGTCGCTCGCAGACTGGGCATCGGCAAGACCCTGTCGACAGACACCGTGCGCGAGATCATGCGCTTCATGTTCTCGCCGAGTTTGCTGCCCGCCATCCATTCCTCTTCGTTCGAGGCCTGGCTGCAATTACCGGCGCTGAAGGACGACCCCGGCGCCGTCGTGACCGCCTTCCGCGAGCAATCCATCCGTGTGCTGGTGGGGATCAGGGCCATCTTGGCCCGCGCCGTCGAAGAGAACACGACGATCGTCGTGGAGGGGGTGCACTTGGTGCCCGGCCTGATGGATTTCAAAGAAGTTCAGAAAGAAGCGCATATCGTCCCGCTGGTGATCTCCACCCTCAACCGGGCGGGGCACTTGAAAAGATTCACCTCGCGGAACAACGACGCCAAGAAACGGCAAGCCAAGCGGTATCGAGAGAACTTCGAGTCGATCGTCAAGATTCAGGACTACACCTTGGAAATGGCCGAACAGTATTCCGTGCCCATCGTCGAAAACGATAGCCTGGATGAAGCAGTGGCCACCGCGCTCAGCATCATCAGCCAGCAAATGCGAGAGAACTTGAACGTCAACCGCGAGGAGCTGCAGGCTTTGGCACTCTAATCCGTATCTTTGCCGCAAGAAGAACGCCTTTCCCCTTTTTCTTTAGCCATGAAGTCAAGTCGTAAACCGCAATGCCTCATTCTGATTCAAGACGGAGTGGGAGATCTGCCCATCGAGAGCCTGGGCGGACAAACGCCTTTGGAAGCCGCCCACACCCCCTGCATGGACCAGCTGATAGAGCGTGGGATCGGGGGATTGATGCACATCCTCGACCCGGGTGTTCCGGTGGGCACCGACGTGGGACATCTGGCCCTTTTCGGACAGGATCCGACCGGGGAAGGCTATCGGCGCGGCCCGATGGAAGCCCACGGGATCGGACTCGATCTGCTCCCGGGGGAGATCGCTCTTCGATTCAACTTCGCGACCCTCGATGCAGAGGGGCGACTGGTGGACCGTCGCGCCGGCAGGATCAGCCAAACCAGCGAGCTCATCGACTGCCTCAACCAGACGATCCAAGCGGGGGACGACGCTCGGGCTCGATTTCACGCGGCCACCGGTCATCGGGGAGTCCTCACCATCCGCGGCGAAGGTTTGTCGCACCGAATCAGCGACACCGATCCAGGGGACGACGGCGGCTCGAGCATCCTTGAAGCCGTCCCGCTGGACTCGGGTGATGCGGCCGCCCGATCGGCTCGGGCCCTCAACCGAATCGTTCGCCAAGCCCGCCAGGCCCTTGCAGACCATCCGCTCAACCGGCTACGGATCAGTCGGGGATCGGCGCCTGCCAACTGCATCGTCACGCGAGGCGCCGGTGTGGCCCGCCGCTATCGCAACCTCCCCGCACAACTCAATCTGAAGGTGGCCTGCATCAGTGCCGAAGCGACCGTGCTGGGAATCGCCCGCTTATCGGGCGTCGATACATTCTTCCGCGCCGGAATGACGGCCGCACTCGATACCGATTTGGAATGCAAAGCAGAATTGACCTTCTCCGCTCTGCAGGAGTACGACCTCGTCTATCTCCACCTCAAAGGCTGCGATATCGCGGGCCACGACCGCCAGCCCGAACGCAAGAAATGGTTCATCGAACAGACCGATATCACGCTCAGAGGGCTGCTCGAACGGATCGGCCCGAGGGAGGACTTCTATGTCGCCTTGGCCGGCGACCATGCCACTCCCGCCGATCTCGGCCGACACAGCGGAGACCCGGTTCCGGTGCTGCTGGCGGGCGACCGCATCGTCCCCGACGAGGTATCCCGATACGGGGAGAAATACTGCACCCGGGGTAGATTGGGGTACCTCTCCTGCGGGGAGTTTCTGAGCGTCGTCTTCGACTGTCTTCGGCCGCCACTCAGCGCCTTGCCTCCTCGGCAGGTGGAATCCGCGCAACTCGGAGTCGCCAGGTAGAGACTTCTCGACCGGAAAGTCACGGCTGCCCTCCGGAACCTCGGGACGCCACGCCTTCTCTCTCGCCAAGTTCCGGCGAACAGATGTCGGCGCGGCCTTACCCGCGCCTCTCCACGAAAACCAATCCGGGTTAGAAAAACGACAGGCTCTTATTGATGTCGTTGAAGATGACGACGCACATCAACGCCACCAGGAAGAGGAAGCCGATCTGGACAAGGCGCTCCTTGACGCGGATGCTCAGGTCTCTTCGCATCACCGCCTCTACAGCCATCAGGGCGATCACTCCACCGTCCAGGATGGGGATGGGAAGCAAGTTCAACAGCCCCAGTTGAAGAGAGACGAGGGCCATGAAGCTGATCAGAACCGCCCAACCCTCCGAGGCGGCCATTCCCGAAAAGCGCGCGATATCGATGGGACCCGACATGTTCTTGATGGAAGCCCTGCCGGTGATGATTCGCCCCACGGTGACGAAGGTCAACTCGGCCAGTTGCACGTTCTTTGCCACCGATTCCCGGAGTGCTTCGACCATGCCGTACTGTTTCGTCTTTACTTCGTAATCCACGTAAGCACCGATTCGGGGGCCCTCCTCGGTGGTGTGCGGGGTGATGCTCTTTTCGAAAATTTCTCCGTCTCGGCGGATATCGAAGGTGAGCGGCTGACTGTCGGCGGCGATGACGACCTGCCGAATCTGGTGAAAACCGGAAAACGTTCCCTGGGCGGTCTTCAGGGAGACGATCTCATCTCCGCCGCGCAGGCCAGCTTCTTCTGCAGCCGACCCGGGATCGACTCTTTGCACCTTGTAAGGCACGAAGGGAGTGATACCGATGAAGCCCGCGCCGAACCCCTCGCGCACCCGGGGTTTGACCTCCAGGTTGATTTCCCGGCCCTCCCTATCGATCTGGAAGCGGAGCGGGATGTCGGGGTTCGTCTGGATCTTGAATTCCAGATCTTCCCAACTCGGGGTGGCTTCGCCGTCTATGGCGACCACCCGGTCTCCCGCCACAATCCCGGCTTGCGCCGCCACCGAGTCCGGTTCCACCGCCCCGATCAACGGCGGCCCGCTTCGGTAGGCGAGCTGGGGCACGCCCGCCGCGAAAAAGGCGGCCAGGAAGAGCACCGCCAGGCCGAGGTTCATCAACGGACCCGCGATGACGACAGCGAAGCGATGCGATTTGGGACGGCTCAGGAACTCGTCGTCCGCCCCCGACAACTCTTCATCGGGGTTTTCTCCGGCCATCTTGACGTAGCCGCCCAGAGGAATCAGGCTCAAGCGGTAATCCGTATCTCCTCGTTTGAATCCCGCCAATCTCTTTCCGAAGCCGAGTGAGAAGACATCCACACGGATTTTGAGCAGCTTGGCCACGGCGTAGTGTCCGAACTCGTGGACGAAAATAAGCACCCCGAGGACGAAGAGAAAAGAGATCAGGCTGATTCCAAAGGAGTTGAGGGTTTCCACTAGAAATTTACCTCCGATACCGGTCGCAAAACCACTGCGTAGATTTTAGCAGAAGTCGGAATCGGGTCAGCCGCTCCGACCCATTCCCCGCCACCATTTCGATGCGTCCGGCGGACCTCATCGTTCATTCGTTCACCCGACGCTCGACATTCCCCAACCGGCTCCGGGCCTGGCGGCGAGCCCATCGATCGGCCTGGAACACGGCGTCGAGAGTCGACGCCGCTACAGACTCGTGCGCTTCCAGCGTCTCCTCGATGATCCGGGGGATGGCGGCGAAGCCGATACCTCCTTCCAAAAAAGAGGCGACCGCGACCTCGTTGGCGGCGTTGAGCACGGCCGGATAGGTGCCGCCGGCTCGCAGGGCTTCGTAGGCCAAACGGATGCAGGGAAATCTCTGCGGGTCAGGCGCCTGAAACTCGAGTTTTGCAACCGAGAAGAGGTCCAGGGAGGGGAGACAGGCATCCAGACGATCGGGATAGCTGAGTGCGTAAAGAATGGCCGCCCGCATGTCCGTGATGCTCATTTGGGCCAGGATGTTGCCGTCGACGAACTCGACCATGGAGTGAACCACCGATTGAGGGTGAATCACGATCGAGATCTGCTCCGCCGACACGCCGAAAAGATGATGCGCCTCGATCACTTCAAGACCTTTGTTCATCAGCGTCGCCGAGTCGATGCTGATCTTGGGCCCCATCTCCCAGGTGGGGTGGCGCAACGCCTCTTCGGCCGTCACCTTTTCGAGCTGGTCGGCCGAGGCGTTCAGAAAGGGTCCGCCGGACGCCGTGAGCAGAATGCGGCGCAGCTCCGAGGTGCGGGCTCCCCTCAGGCACTGGTGAATCGCATTGTGCTCGCTGTCCACGGGCAACAGGGGGATCGCGGCCCTCGATACCTCTTTCATGATCAGGTCGCCGGCCATCACCAGGGTTTCCTTGTTGGCCAAAGCGATGGCCTTGCCCTCGAGGATCGCGCTAAAGGTCGGACGCAGTCCGGCAGCCCCCGTAATGGCTGCCACCACCGTATCGGCGCGCGACTCGCAAGCCACTTCGAGAACGCCCTGAAGCCCCGCCACGACTCTCGTCTCGGACGCCTGTTCCTGCAAGAGGCGCGCCGCGGTTTCATCGAACAGAGCGGCCACCCGCGGCCGGTAGCGCCGCACTTGTTCGAGCATCAGCTCCACGTTGGCGCCAGCGGCAAGGCCCACGACTTCGAATCGTTCGGGATGAAGATCGATGGCATTCAGGGTGCTGCACCCGATCGATCCGGTGGAACCCAGGATGGAGAGCCGTTTCATCGAGGTTCGCTCATTCTAGCAGCCCGGAAAGGAGAAAATAGACGGGGAAGGCAAAGAGCAAACTGTCGATCCGATCCAAAACCCCGCCGTGTCCCGGGATCAAGGACGAGGTGTCCTTGATGCCCGCCCCTCGCTTCAGCATCGACTCGAACAAGTCCCCCACAATCGCCGCCGCTCCCAGAAGAATCCCCGCAACCGCCCACTTCCAGGCGGGCGGGCCCGGGATCATGCCGGTCCCGAAGAAGACGGCGGCCAGCGCCGCGAAGAACAATCCCCCCAGATAGCCTTCCAGCGACTTGTTGGGAGAAAGCAGAGGGCTGATGCGTCGCCGCCCCAGAGCTTTGCCGACGAAGTAGGCTCCGGCGTCGCTGGCCCAAACCGTCACCAGAATGAAGACCAATTCCAAGCCCCGGATGCGATCGTAGCCGTGACTGGAGAAGGCCGGATGGTAGGCCGCCGCCACTGCAAAGGGAACTCCGATATAGAGCACCCCGCTCAGATTGGCGGTCGCCGAGAGGAAAGCTTTCGCCAGGTCCTTGGAGAAGGCCAGGCTCCAGACGAACACGGTCAGGCCGGCAAACACAGCGTAGCGGCCCGCGCCCGAAGGCGCGTAGACCCACACCAGCGGGAAGAACGCCGCCAGCGGATAACAGATTCGATAGGCGTAGACACCGAAGTGCCCGGTCAGTCCGAGCAGCTCCCAAACAGCCGCCAGCAGAAACAACTCGATGAGCAGCAAATACGCCCAGAGAGGGGCGTAGAAAACAGAGGCCAGAACGACCGGGATCAGAAACGCCGCGGTGGCGATTCGCCGAATCATCGGCTACTCTGCAAAGCCCGCGAAAGGACTCCGCCGAAACGGCGTTCCCGCTTCTGGAAGTCGAGGATGGCTTCGAGCAGATCGATCCCGCGAAAATCAGGCCAAAGCACCGGCGTGACGTAGATTTCCGAGTAGGCGATCTGCCAGAGCAGGAAGTTGCTGACGCGCATCTCGCCGCTGGTCCGGATCAACAAGTCGGGTTCGGGCAATCCCGCGGTGTAGAGATGCTTCTCGATGTCGCTTTCTCTCACTGGACCCGCCGGCTTTTCGGCCAGCAGCCGGTTGACCGCGTCGACCAGCTCGTGGCGCCCGCTGTAACTGAGCGCCAGAATCAGCCTCATGCCCGTATTCCGGGAGGTCGACCGCTCCACGTGGCGCAGTTCCTTCTGCACAGCCAGGGGCAGTTCCCGCGTGCGGCCGATGCTGCCAAAGGAGATGTTGTTCTCCTGGAGCGTGGAGAGCTCCTTCTGCAGATACTCCTTGAGCAGATTCCACAGGGTGGTCACTTCCAGACGCGGTCGTTTCCAGTTTTCGGAAGAGAAGGCGTAAAGCGTCAAGACGGGGATCCGCAGGCGGGCGGCATGCTCCACCGTGTCCTTGACGGACTTGATGCCGGCCCGATGGCCTTCCACGCGGCGGAGCTTGCGCTGCCTCGCCCAGCGGCCGTTCCCGTCCATGATGACCGCCACATGGCGGGGCAGCTTCTCGGGGGAGAGAGCGCGGATCAGCTCGGCTTCCGGACTTTGGGCTTCGAGAATCCCCTCGAAACCGTCGAACAGGGACTTCATAAGACGGGCCGGTAATCTATCACAGGACGGATCGAATGACGAATGACGACGGGGACCGGCTCAGGACGATTCGTCACTGGCCGTGCGAGGCTTCCCCGATCCAGCGCTCGATCTGGTTTTCCAAAACTTTCAAGGGAACGGGCCCGTTGAGCAGTATGGCGTCATGGAATTCTCCCAGATCGAAGCGGGCGCCCAGGGCCTCCCGAGCCTTGCGGCGGAGTTCTCGGATCTTCAACTCCCCGATCTTGTAGGCCAGTGCCTGGCCCGGCCACGAAATGTAGCGGTCGGTTTCCGTAGTGATTTCGTGACGGGACAGGGCCGTGTTGTCCGCCATGAAGTTCATGGCTTCTTGTCTGCTCCAACCTTTGGCGTGCATTCCCGTGTCCACCACCAAGCGGCAGGCGCGCCACATCTCGTAGGTCAAACGGCCGAAATTGTCGTACGGATCGGTGTAGAACCCCGCCTCCAGCCCGAGCCATTCCGAGTAGAGTCCCCAGCCTTCGCCGAAGGCATTGACGCCGGAGTAGCGCCGGAAGTCGGGCAGATTCTCCAACTCCAGGCGCAGAGCGTTCTGAAGGTGGTGTCCGGGGACGGCTTCGTGGAGCGTCAGCGCGGTCAGAGCGTAAAGCGGGCGGCTTTGCAGGGCGTAGGTGTTGACCCAGTAGGTTCCGGGACGACCGCTGTTGAGCGCCGCGCCGACATAGCGTCCCGCCGTGTATTTGGGCGCGATATGGTCCGGAACGGGTTCGACGGTGTAGGGCTGCCGGGGAAGCGTCTTGAACATGGCGGGCAACTTTCCGTCCATCCGCTTGGCAATCCAGGAAGCCTCCCTGAGAAGTTCTTGGGCGGTCTTGGGATAGAAGCGTGGATCGCTGCGCAGGAATTCGAGGAATTCCCCGAAGTCTCCCTCGAAGCCGAGCCCGTCGATCACCGTTTGCATTTCGGAACGGATGCGAGCCACTTCGTCCAAGCCGATCCGATGGACTTCGTCCGCTGTCATTTCCAACGTCGTATGATGGCGAATGAGATACGCGTAGTAGTCGGCCCCGTTGGGCAGATCCGAAGCCGCTATGCTCTCGCGGGCGGCGGGTATGTACTCATCGAGCATGAACTCCAGAAACTTCCGGTAGCCCGGCGTGACCGCCTGCAGAATGACCTGGTTGGCCTGTTCCGTCAGCCGCTGCCGGTGCTCTTTCTGGATCTGCTCGCCCAGGTTCTCAAACGGAGTGAAAAAGACGCTCTCTTCCGCTCGTTCGACGATGTGAGGGCGGATGGTGGAATCGTAGCCTTGCAGGACGACGCGCGGCAGCACCATTCCCTCCGCAATACCCGCTCGCATCAGCCCGATGTACTGCTCCACATAACGCGGAAAAGCCCGCAGCCGGGAAAGGTAATTCTCGACCTGGGCCGTGGTCTGAAAAGGCATCATCGATGGCAGGCGGGCGAAGGAGGTGTGGAAGCCTGTCTCCGCGGTGATCGGTATCAAATAGTCGCGCAGCTCGAACTCGCTCAGACGGTCGCCGACCTGCTGATGGAAGATGTCGAAGTTGAGCCGATCCTCGGCACTCAGCGACGCCCGGTCGTAAGACCGCAGGCGCTCCATCACACTCCTCCAGAACTCGGCCCGGCGCTCTTCTTCTTCGATGCCGACCGATGGAAGCCGGTCATCGTATTCATGGCGGCCGATCGCCGTGGCGAACAATGGACTCTCCGACAGCCGGAAATCCCAAGCCTGCTGGAACAGTTGATGGAGGTCCAAGGACGGCCCGTCGCTGCCGCTGCAAGCCGGCAGAATAGTGAATAGAATCATTCCGAAGACGTAAGGAATTTTGTTGATCATCGACCTGCTCTCGATCCGAGAATTCGGACCGATTCTAGGCGGGGTGGTGAGAAGGGTCAATCCACCGGCGGCGTGAAGACAACGGCTGGAAGGCCGAGTTTGCGGCGATTGACATGTCGGGTTTCTGCTCCTGGGGTCAGGTGACAAGCCCGGCTTTCGGTGAAAGGGCGGAGATGAAGCTCGACTACAAGGCCCTCTGGAGCAAGAAACTCAAAGTGGCGACCGCATTGTTCGTGGGACTCTGCCTGGGCTTGGCCTGGGTGCTGCCTTCTCCCGCTTCCCTCATCCTGGTCGGCGTCGTGGTCCTGGCGGCGGCCTTCAGTGTCCGGGGCTACAGCCTACGCGGGGGACAACTGCTGATTCACCGCCTGGGCTGGGCGACTCGACTCGAGCTGTCCGGACTGAAGAGCGCGGAATTCGCTCCCGATGTCACCGTCGGATCGATACGCACCTTCGGCATCGGAGGCCTGTTCGCCTTCGTGGGGCAGTTCCGCAACGCGACTTTGGGGAATTACCGCGCCTATGTCACGGACAGTGCCAAGACCGTGGTTCTGGAGTGGGAGGATCGCAAAGTAGTGATTTCTCCGCATGAGCCCGACAGCTTCGTCGCCGCAGTGAAACGGATTCACCCGGAGGCGGCGAGCCGTCTGGTGACCGAGACCGCGACTGTCAGGCCAGCCGAGAGTGAATCTTGACCTCTCCTTGCAGAGTCTTCTTCACGGGGCATTTCCCGGCGATCTCGAGCAGGCGGTCCTTCTGTTGGGCGGAGAGGTCGCCTCGGAACGTCAGTTCCATATCGATCTCCGAAATGTGGCCTTCCTTGGTCTCACAGTCGCGGCAATCCCGGGCGTGAACGCGGTGGTGCTCGAGAACCACGTCGACCGAGTCGAGCGGCCAGCCCTTGCG
>JBFGHF010000093.1:0-9837 GCA_041578355.1 Acidobacteriota bacterium | reverse complement strand
TTTTCAACGGTTCTGCGTCTTGAAGCCGGGATTAACAGGCCGGAGGAACCCACACGGTGAAGGAAGAGGTCAATAGGTTCGGAAAAATGACTCTGGTCATGAGCCGAATGCAGTATAGCACACCGCTGCGGGCTGCGGGTCAGGCGTCTCCGGGCTTCGAGTGCCCGTTCCCAACCCCGGACTGGGAGCCCGGAGCCTACTCCTCGAACCTCTTGAAAACCAGCGAGGCATTGGTGCCGCCGAATCCGAATGAATTCGACATGGCGTATTGGATGGACATCCGCCGTGCGCCCTCGGCAACGTAGTCCAAGTCGCACTCGGGATCGGGGGTGTCTCGATTGACGGTGGGCGGGACCATTTGGCTTTCCAGTGCCAAGACCGTGATCCCGGCCTCCAACCCTCCGGCGGCGCCCAACAGGTGCCCCGTCATCGACTTGGTGGAGCTGACAGCCAGTTGACGGGCGTGGTCTTCGAAGAGGCGCTTGATGGCCAGTGTCTCGATGCGATCGTTGGGGGGTGTGCTGGTGCCGTGGGCGTTGATGTAGTCGACGCGGGAGGGGGCGAGATTCGCGTCCTTGAGGGCGGCGTGCATGACCCGAAAGGCGCCTGACCCGTCCTCCGGCGGGGCGGTGATGTGATAGGCGTCGCCGCTCATGCCGTAGCCGACGATCTCCGCCAGAATCTTGGCTCCCCGGGAGCGTGCGGATTCCAATTCTTCGAGAATCAGGATGCCTGCTCCCTCACCCACCACGAATCCGTCGCGGTCGAGGTCGAAGGGCCGGCTGGCCTTCTCGGGCTCGTCGTTGCGGGTCGAGAGGGCTCTCATGGCGGCGAACCCGCCCACTCCCATGGGAGTGATGGCGGCCTCCGATCCTCCCGCCACCATCACGTCCGCATCGCCTCGCTGGATGATCCGGTAGGAGTCGCCAAGGGCGTGAGCCCCGGCAGAGCAGGCCGTACAGGTCGCCGAGTTGGGTCCCGTGGCGCCCAGCCGAATCGATACCTGACCCGCCGCTAGATTGACGATGCTGGAGGGGATGAAGAACGGGGAGATGCGCCGCGGTCCCTCCACCAGGAATTTCTCGTGCTCGCGTTCGATTGTCTCGAAGCCTCCGATCCCGGAGCCGATGTAGACGCCCACCCGATGGGCATTCTCGGAGGTCACTTGCAGGCAGGAGGCCTGCAGTGCGCACTGCGACGCCACGATCGCGTAGAGAATGAAGCGATCCATCTTGCGGGCGCTCTTGACGTCGACGTAATCGGTCGCCTCGAGGCCCTTTACCTCGGCCGCGATGCGGGTGGAGAAGTTTGTCGTGTCGAAGCGGCTGATGGGACCCACACCGGAGCGGCCATCAATCAGACCCTTCCAGGTCTCTTCCGTGTTGTTCCCCAGGGCCGACACCAAGCCGACTCCGGTTACGACGATTCTACGACTCAAGCGGACAGGCTCCCGTCAGGCTGTTGGCTGGTGCTCTTTGATGTAGTGGATGGCGTCCCGTACCGTCTCGATTTTCTCCGCTTCGTCATCCGGGATCTCGATATCGAATTCCTCTTCCAGCTTCATGACCAGTTCGACGGTGTCGAGAGAGTCAGCCCCCAGATCCTCGACGAAATGAGCTTCGTTCTTGACCTGTGCCTCTTCCACACCGAGTTGTTCGATGATGATCGCTTTTACCTTGGCATCGACGTCTGCAGCCATATTCCCTCCAAACGATAAATTCCCATGTTACATATACATACCGCCGTTAATATTTAGCACATGGCCGGTGATATATCCAGCCATTCGGGAGGCCAGAAAGCGGACTCCGAAGGCGATCTCCGGCGCGCTGCCAGGACGCTTGAGCGGTATCTGCGCCCGCATCTGTTCACTTGCCTTTTCTCCCAACTCCGCGGTCATGTCGGTTTCGACGAAACCGGGAGCGACCGCGTTGACGGTGATGTTGCGGCTGGCCACCTCGCGTGCCAGCGCCCGGGTGAAACCGATCAGACCCGCTTTGCTGGCCACGTAGTTGACCTGTCCCGGATTGCCCATCAGTCCAACCACCGAGGAGATGTTGATGATTCGCCCGTAGCGTTTCCGCAGCATTCCCGGAAGGACCGCTCGAGTGACCCGGAAAGCTCCGTCCAGATTGGTGGAGAGGACGGCTTCCCAGTCGTCATCCTTCATCCTCAGCAAAAGTCCGTCGCGAGCGATTCCCGCGTTGTTGACCAGAATGTCCACCTTCGAGAAGCGCTCGAGAACACTCTCGACAGCGGATCGAACTCCTTCGGCGGAGGTGACATCCATGGGCACGGCCAGAGCCTTGCGGCCCTCGGGGTCGAGACGGTCGGCCGCCTTTTCGATCGCCCCGCGACTGCGAGCCGCCAAGGCCACGCTCGCACCTTGCGCCGCAAAATCCTCGGCAATCGCCAATCCGATTCCCCGCGATGCGCCGGTCACCAGTACAACTTGATCTTCGAACTCAGACATAGCCTGCCAACTCTCCCCGGGTTCCCACCGGGTCCGAGGTGAGCGATCGATCGATGGCCCGTATCAATCCGGTCAACGCCCTCCCCGGACCGACCTCCAGAAACCGAGTGACTTCCCGGCGTCGCAGGACCTCGACGCAATCCGTCCAGCGGACCGGAGCCGTGACTTGACGAATCAGCCCACGCCGGGCCTCGTCCCCGCTGCGCACGATTCGGGCGTCGACATTGTTCACCAGTGGCACCCTCAAATCACCGAATGTCAAGCCTTCCAGAGCCTCGGCCAAAGGTGCTTGGGCGGGCTGCATCAAGACTGAGTGGAAGGGTGCGCTCACCGCCAACGGCAAGGCCCGCCGGGCGCCCCGTTGCAAAGCCAGCTGCGAAGCCCTGGCCACGGCGGCGGCATGCCCGGACACCACGATTTGACTCGGCGAGTTGATGTTGGCCGCCGAGACCACCTCGTCCTGAGCGGCCTCCTGACAGACCGCCTCGACGCCCGCAAGGTCCATGCCCAGAATCGCCGCCATCGCCCCTTCGCCGGCAGGAACCGCCGATTGCATGAGTTGTCCCCGCAGTCGGACCACCCGTACGGCGTCGCTCAGCGATATCGCTCCGGCGGCAACCAGCGCTGAATACTCCCCCAAACTGTGTCCCGCCACGAAATCAGGCCGAACTCCCCTTTCCTCCAGAACTCTCCAGACCGCCACCGAGGTGGTCAGGACGGCCGGCTGAGTGTTCTCGGTCAACCGCAACTTGCTTTCGGGCCCCTCGAAACAGAGACGGCTCAAAGAGAATCCGAGTGCGTCGTCCACCTCTTGGAAGGCTCGGCGGGCGGGCGGAAACTCCCCGACCAAATCCGCACCCATTCCACAGTACTGCGAACCTTGCCCGGGAAACACGAAGGCCAGCAGCGCTTTGCTCGATTCGCCGGATTCGGCGGGGAGATTGGAGGCCACCAAGGAACTTTAGCTTTCCCCTACTTCGAGCACTTGGCGGCCTCGATAGTAGCCACAATTGGGACAGACCCGATGGGGCATGACCGGGGTGCCGCAGTTGCTGCAGTTGGAAAGGCTCGGGGACGTCAATGAGTCATGAGCGCGCCTTTTGCCTCTGCGCGATTTCGAATGTCGTCTTTTTGGGTTCGGCATGATGCCTTTCTCTTTCCTTGCTTGCGAAAGACCCGATTCAATCGAGCCGTTTCTTGAAGCTCTCGAGGACGGCCAAGCGGGGATCGACCGTTTCCCTCACACAATTGCAGGCGCCTTCATTCAGATCGGCTCCGCACTGATCGCACAAGCCTTTGCATTGGGGCTGGCAGACCGGCTTCATCGGAACATCCAGGACGACCTACTCGGAGATCACCGCCGACAGATCGAGCTGATCGCTTCGGTAGAAACCGATCTCCAGGTCCTCGTACCTGAGTTCGAACTCTTCGTGCTCCGACTCCAGCTGCGGATCGGGCAGGTAGGAGAGGTCGAAACTCTTGTTCACCCGGTCGGGGAATGTTTTCAAACAACGGCAACAGACCAGCTCCAGCTCGGCATTCAACTCACCCGACACACGCACCCGGTCACCGGCAACCGAGACTTCCAGCCGCGTCTTGGCAGGGTTGCGGATTTGCACCACATCGCTGCCCACTGCGAGTTCCTCGTCGCCAAACTCACGATCGACCAAAAGAGGCTTGCCGCTCTCTCTTATCTCCGCGATATCGATCTGCATTGGCTGATCCATTCGCAACCGACTCTCTCCGCCGCCCAAAAGAATAGGAGATCCTACTTCAACCGCCCTCTCCTTGTCAAGGCGCCCACGCTCCCTGAAGAGCCCTACAAACTCAATTTTTCCAATACTTTACGGCCCCACCAGGCGACGATGGCTGGCTTCCGCAAACGGATCCGTCATCCCTGCGATGTAGTCGCAGACAACACGCTGGACCGGCAATTCACCGACCCGCCGGAAGTGGCCGGGCGGCAGTTTTTCGGGTTGCGCGACGTAGAAGCGAAAGAGTTCCTCCAACAAGCGCCCCACGGAACGGCGGGCCCGTTTGACCCGAGCATGGTCGTAGAGGGCGGTTCGCAGATACTCTTTGATCTCTCGGTTACGATCTCTCGCCTGTTTGTCGAAATCGACAAGGCGAGCGGCGTGCGAACGAACGCTCTCGACGCTTCGGACGTTGTTCCGATGGAGCCTTTCGGAGGTGGATTGAAGCAGATTCGTGACCAGATGATCGATCAAACGGCGGATGGTCTCGCTCACCCGGAGCTTCTCCGGCACGGAAGGATGGCGCGACTCCACGTCACGGTAGAGTTCGTCGAAAAGCGTCGAGCCGCCCCGCATCTGTCCCAGTTCCAGAAGGCCCGAATCATAGCCGTCATCCAAGTCCGCGGAGTTGTAGGCGATTTCATCCGCCACATCGATCAGTTGCGCTTCCAGCGGGGGACGCTGGTCGAGCATGTATTCCCGGATGTCGACGTAAAGATCTTCGTCGGGCCGATAGTCTCGACTGTGCTTGACGATCCCTTCCCGGACTTCGAAGGTCAGATTCAAGCCCCGAAACGAGGCGTACTTCTCTTCGAAATCTTCGACGATGCGCAGGGCGTGCAGATTGTGGTCGAAGCCTGATCCGAACTCCTCCATCAAACTGTTCAGAACGCTCTCTCCCTCGTGGCCGAAGGGAGGGTGGCCCACATCGTGACTGAGCGCCAGGACTTCGCACAACTCGGCGTTCAAGCGCAACGCCGAAGCCACTGTCCGCGCAATCTGACTGACTTCGATCGTGTGCGTCAGTCGATTGCGGAAATGATCCGAAAAGAGAGGAGCAAAGACCTGGGTCTTCTTTTCCAAGCGGCGAAACGCCTTGGTATGGACAATTCGGTCCCGGTCGCGCTGGTAGGGGCTCCGGTAGGGATGAGGCGGTTCGGGGTAGCGCCGGCCGCGGGTCTGGGCGTCGGCCATGGCGTAGGAAGCCAACCCTTCGCTCTGGGACACGCTAGAAGCCACGTTTTGCTTTCCGGAGTTTGGTTTCGAGCCCGAAAACTCCCACTGCCTTCGCCGCCCCAAAAATAGCACGATCTCGAAAACTTCTGCTAAACTGAGTTTTTTGCGCCTGTAGCTCAGGAGGATAGAGCAACGGGTTCCTAACCCGTGTGCCGCAGGTTCGAGTCCTGCCAGGCGCATTTCCAGCGAAAGACAGGTGGGTTGTGGGTAGACGAAAACTGACGCGGAAACAGATTCAGGAAGATCGAATCCAGGACTCCCTGGTGGCCGTATCGGATTGGGTCGCTGACAACCGCAGCCTTCTTTTGGGGGCCCTCGGAGTCTTCGTCTTGGGTTTCGCCGGCTTGCAACTCTGGAACATCGTCTCCAGTGGCAGAAACGCGGAACAACACGCCAAGTACTACGACGCCCTCCAAACCTACCGGGCTCCCTTGGAGACGGATCAGGCTGCGGAGCAGGAAGGCCACGAAGGGCATGACCACGGGGACCTGCCTCACGAGGCGGAATTCAAGGACGCGGAAGAGCGCAATCGCGCCGCCCTCGACAAGTTCGAACAACTGGCCCGGGAATACGCCGGAAGCAAGGTCGGACTTCTTTCGCAATACTACGTCGGCATCATCCGGCAGCAACTCGATCAGCCCGCCGAGGCGGAGAAGAACCTGCGTGCCGTGGTCGACGGGGCCGATCAGCCCGAGATTCGCCAACTGGCGGTCAACCGCTTGGCCGACGTTCTCTACCTCCAGGGAAAAACGGAAGAGGCCGTGACACTCTGGTCGGAAATCGCTGAAGATCCAGCTCCCACCTTTCCGCTCAACACGGTATTGAAAAAGCTGGCTGAGGCCCGGCAGGCCTCGGGCGACCTGGCCAAAGCCCTGGAACTGTACCGCAGATTGGCGAGCGAATTCCCCTCCGATCCCGATGCCCGCCTCACGGATGCCCGCATCGCCTTGCTGGCAGGGCAAGTCGAAAGCAACGAGACCCCGGATGCGGAAGAGTCGGAAGAGGAATCGAGCAGCGAGTAGGACCCGGACTCACGGAGAGCCGGCAACGGCTCCGGACTTCACGACTTCCCAGTCACCTCTGCCCCTGATCCGCGTTCCTTGTCGAGAGTTCCCGCCTCCGCAAAGCCTCACGCCCGGAGACCGAAAGTCCGGCCAGGATTGAGATCCGCTGCCCGATCCCCTAAGATGTCAGCTTCGTTCTCCGGAGGTTTGCCAGCATGAGCGCGGTTCTCGAAGAGCTATTGAAAACGACCCAAGTCAAGCCGTTCAGCAAGCAGTTCAGCGAATACCAAAAAGAGTGGGGAGACCCCGGGAAGTTCCTCGCCGAGGCTGCCGTGTATCTTTCGACGCGCGTCTATGCCCGCTACTACGACGACGGCGCCCCCCACGCGTTCTTTGGTTTGGCGGCCGCCTCCAGATCCGAATCCGTCTTTCCCGAGGATCGACGATGGTGGCCCTATGTGCAGCAGGCCTGGTTTGCCGCGAGGGAAAAGAAACGGAGCCCCTTCTCGCTCAACGGCGAGCCGGATGCCGCCTCCGCTCCGAGTTGGCAAGCGGTCGAAAAGGCGGTCTCGGAAGGAGAGGTTGGCTCGGCCTGCCGAAGCGCCGGAACGCTCCTCCAAGAGGGGGAGACTCGGGATGGAATCCGCCGCGGTTTGCTCAATCTGGCTCTGGGAGACACATTTCTGGGAGGCTTCAAGTTTCTCTATTTGGCCCAAAGCCTGAGCTTGGCGGAGCGGCTGGGATGGAGTGATTCCAGCCACCTGCTTTTCCCTTCCTTGCACTTTCTCATCGAGGGTCCGGATGAGGGCGAGATCGGTCGTTGGGCAAAATCGAATGCCAATCGAGTCTCAGCCATCCTCGAAGGGGACGGGCAGTTGGGCGATGACCATTACGAGGCCTTCGAGTCTCGGCTGCTCTTCGGGGACGACGATGACTCCGCGTTGGCGGCCCTGGAGCAACTGGGCAAGGCAGGCGTCGGTTCGGAGGGCGCCTGGGAGGCTCTGATCGTGGCTGCTGCCCAGGCCGCCGGAAACTCGAAGTCCGGCGCCTGGATCTGGCCCGTCAGGGCACTATTGGTCGCCCATGCCGCACGGACGGAATACGAAAAGTCAGGCGACAGCGACGAGGCGATCTCCCTGTTGATCACCGCCGGACTGATCCGTCAGGCCTCCCGGCGGAGCCGATACGCCAGTCAGAATCGCGATTTGGGAGACTTGGCCCGACGCTTCTGTCCCATCGACACCTTCAACACTTTGAGAAGCGTGGTCAGCCACAGCGACCCCCATGCGGCGGCCACGGCCGCCTACGCGATTCTCGGAATGGGCGAGGAAAAACAGCGCGAGTTGTTCCAGAACCTCGCAACGCTGGCTGCCAAGAACGACGGCCGCATCGGTCAAGGCTACGATCTGTTGCTGGTCGCCGCCGCGGCCGAGAGTTTCGAGAGGGCCTCGAGCAAGCACAAAGAGAAGCTCCCGGTCTGCTGCTCCTTCGTTCTGGCCAGACTCTACAAGGACTACGATCTTTTCGGCGCTTACGGCGTGAAGTAGTTCGGACGGGCTCCTAGATCTCGACTCTGTCCGAGGCGAGCAATTCTTCGTCGCCCCAAACCCGTTCCAGGTCGCCCGTCAGCACGGCGGCGGAACGACGCAGGACGGCCGGGCAGAGCAAATGGAAGAGGATGAAGATGGGCACGCCCAAGCCCGGCTGGAAAGATTCCAGCGAGTCGCCTTCTTGTTCCTTCCATTCCTCCAGGAAACCAAGGAAACGCTTGGCGCGCAGATAGGCGGAAATCACTTGCTGTCTTTCGGCGTCGCTTCGCCCCGCGACCGGATAGACGGATTCGAGGTGAGCTTGCACGGGGTTTCTGTCGGCCACTTCCCTCACTTCGGGGAGGTCGATCCAATCACGCCCGAAGCTTCCCCGCGCATAGTGTCCGGGCTGAGCCAATTCGAGCGAACGAACCAGCCCCTGCCAGACCCGCCTTGTGCTGGTCCGCCTGACCTTCTCAATGCCCTTTTCAGAAAAGCGCGTTTTGATGACAAGACTGAGATTCAAGGGAAACGCGGGCGATGGGGGCAACTCGAACTGGCCGAGCACTCCGCTTTGCAATCCGATGCGCAGCACACGGCGCAGATGATCGCGGGAAAAGGAGTCTTCCAAGCCGTAGCTCCAGACCAGCTCGCGGGCCACGCCGTGCGGACCTCGGATGGATCTTCGAACCAACCGGAAAAACTGCAGCTCGTCCCAGCGGTGGACCGTTTTCTGCAGCGAAGTGCCTTCTTCGATGACGAGTTGACCGTCGGGAGTCTGACTCACCGAATGGAGCTGTTTCTTCTCCCGGCTGGCGCCCAGCTTCAACCAGTCCAGAAAGTTGATCTGAACCGAGAATCGTTTCGACCTCAGCCGCTGCAGCGTCCCGCTCAGTTCCAGGCCCGGCCTGGGTGGGGGAAGACGCCCGGCCAGCACATCCGCGTACTCCCGGACAAACGGCTTGCTCTCTCTGTCGTTCCAGACCGCTTTGACGACCGCGGAACGGTGACGGCTTCGATCCGATTCGAGCGCCGCCGAGATCTCGAGTCTTCGAGAGAGAGCCCGACTCAGCCTCTCGTTGATTTCCTTCCGCAGCGGCTCCGCCAAAGGCGCCACCCAGAACTGGGCTGCCTGCGGCCCGATGTTTCCCAGACGCGCGACGCGCATGGAGCTTCTGCCCCAGAGCGAGGCCCGGGCCGATTTGTGGCGCGACTTGATTCGCGTTTTGCGAAGGCTGAATCGAGTCTGCGCGTCGCGGCGACTGAGCTGCAGATGGAATCTTCCCTCGTCGCTGATCTCGAAATTCGCACCGACGACGGCCGCGGCTCGAACTCCGTTGCGCAGTTGCAGTCCCGGCAACCAGCCCGGTATGGCCCAGCCGGAGCGCAATCCCCATTCCACCTGGAGGACAAGCCTGATTCTGCCGCTGGCGGTCCAGCGCACCACTTGGCCGGAACGCATTCTTTCAGCGGACGCCGGATCGAGAGGGTTTGGGAAATGGCGCCAAGCCTGTTGAAGCGCTTCTCCCAAAGAGCTCTCGGCGGGAAAAAGCTCAACCCAGGCTTGGTGGAGCCGAGAGCGGGCCCGCACGTTCAAGAACCAGGCTTGTCCTTCGGCCAGGCTCGATTCCACCAGACCCTCGACATCCCACTGCACCGCGAAGTGTTCTTCTGGTACACGGAAATTGCCCAGAAAAGCGTTCCCCGGGAAGAGTAGTTTGCTGCGCACCGAGCCCCCGGGGGCGACCCGCCAACGCAGGCCGTTCGGTCCTCGCCCGCGGAAGCCCTCCGCGACTTCAAAATCAAGCTCGGCCGGGCCCTTTTGCCGGACCAAGGCCATGGGC
>JBFGHF010000092.1:0-9878 GCA_041578355.1 Acidobacteriota bacterium | reverse complement strand
TGCAGGCCAGAAAGAAGATTCCGACTACAAGCCAATGGGAGGTGCGCATCTCGTTACTCCGTTTTTTGAGGGATTGAAGGAGCGGGGCTGAGGACATGACTTTCAGCGGTGCCGATTGCCGCTTTGGCGGGGATGCCGAAGTCAAGCAAATGTCCTCCCGGATCGCAACGGCTGCCGATGTGGGACCCCGGCAGACCATCGGGAATTTCAAAGCTGCCTGACGTTCTCACAAGATCAAGGGCGCTGTCAACAGCGAATCGAGTCTGCAAGCCGACAGGAAATCGCGTCGGGATCCGCGACGGGTCCGGCCGCCGCAGTATGTTGTTAGTATGGGGGCCTTGTGTGGCGGCGACTCAACAAGCGGCACATCGCGTTGCTGATCTCCTTGGGAACTCTGACGGGCTTCGCCCTGACGCTTGAGGACGACAGGGCAGGTTTTCACTTCGATGAAGTCGCACTTTCCGCCGGTATCGAACAGCCCACCATCTACGGTGACGAAAAAGTCAACCGCTATCTGCTCGAGACCACCGGGTGCGGGGCCGCGTTGCTGGATTACGACAACGACGGCTGGCTGGACGTTTTCCTGGTCAACGGCTCGCGCTTCGCCGGTTTCGGGTCGGAAGCTCCGCCGCTGAGCAACCTCTACAGGAATAACCGGGCCGGCGGATTCGTCCGCGTCAGCGAGTCGGCCGGAGCGGCCAAACACGGTTGGGGACAGGCTGTTTGTGCCGGAGACTACGACAACGACGGATTTGAAGATCTCTTCGTCACCTATTGGGGCGAAAACTCACTCTACCGAAACCTCGAGGGCCGAGGCTTTGAAGACGCCACCAGCAAAGCCCGACTGGGCCAGCCACGCCGGCGCTGGAACAGCGGTTGCGCTTTTCTCGACCACGACCGCGACGGCGACTTGGATCTCTTCGTGGCGAACTACATCGATTTCGAGCCCGACGAGACTCCCACGCCCGACTCCGGGCTCTGCCTCTACAAGGGCCAACCCGTCGCCTGCGGCCCGCCCGGACTGCCGGGCGGCAAGAACATCCTCTATCAAAACAACGGCGACGGCACTTTTTCCGATGTCTCGGCCGGCGCTGGAATCGTCCCTGTCGACGGGACCTACGGACTCGGTGTCGTGACCTCTGATTTCGACGGCGACGGCTGGACGGACATTTACGTCGCCAACGACTCCAACCCTTCACTGCTTTATCAGAACCAAAAAGACGGGACTTTCCGCGAGATCGGCGTCCTGGCGGGTTGCGCCTACAGCCAGGACGGGAAACCCCAGGCAGGCATGGGTCTGGCGGTGGGCGACTACGACCGAGACGGCGATTTCGACATCTTCAAAACGAATTTCGCCGAGGACAGCTCCAACCTCTACCGGAACATGGGAGAAGATCTGTTCGAGGAGGCCGCCTTTTTGGCCGGGATCGGAATCAACACCCGCTACCTGGGTTGGGGCTGCGGGATGTTCGATTTCGACCTCGACGGCTGGCTGGACATCTTTCAGGTCAACGGGCACGTTTATCCCGAGGTGGACCGGTTGACCGGCTCGCCCGGGTACCACCAACCCAAGATCGTCTACCGCAACCGGGGAGACGGGCGTTTTCAGGATGTCACCCAAAAGGTGGGCGCTGCCGTCCTCGAACCGGCGGCCGGCCGCGGGGCCGCCTTCGGCGACCTCGACAACGACGGCGACATCGACGTCCTCGTCAACAATGTCAACCAGAGGCCCCACCTCTATCGGACTCACGTGGAGACGCAGAACCACTGGATTTCGATTCGTCCCCTGGGCCGTCGCTCCAACCGCAGCGGCATCGGTGCGCGAGTGGAGGCGAGGGTCGGAGAGTCGACGCTGGTCGATGAGGTGCGAAGCGGAGGCTCCTACTATTCGCAGAACCAGCTTCGTGTCCACTTCGGACTGGGCGGCGCCGACCGGGTCGGCGAAATCGTGATCCGCTGGCCCAGTGGAGCCGTCGACCGTCATCGCGATATCAAGGCGGATCGGCTCCTTTACGCCGTCGAAGGCGGAGATTTGTCGGAAGTGCGCCCCGCCAACTAGCCTACCCTCCGCAGGCTTGTACGGGCTGATCCAGGTCCGATTTCAGGGGCACGCGCCAGGCCGACTACCCGCTTGTTACAATGAGCCTTCATGCGGCTGACCCGTCTCGCAACCTGTTTGCTGATCTGGGCGACCACGAATCTCTTTCCCCTTGCCCAGACACCCGATCTTCGCCAAGAAGAGGCAGTCGACTACTACAGCAAGTGGCTCAACCAGGACGTCAAGTACATCCTGAGCGAGGAGGAGCGCCAGATTTTCCTTCAGCTCCAGACCAACGAAGAGCGAGAACGCTTCATCGAAGAGTTCTGGCTACGGCGGGATCCCGACCCCCGTACGGCCGCCAACGAGTTCAAAGAAGAGCACTACCGCCGCATCGCCTACGCCAACGATCACTTCGAAAGCGGTTTTGCGGGCTGGCGGACCGATCGGGGGAGGGTCTACATCCTCTACGGTCCCCCCGACGAGAAGGAGAACCACGCTTCCGGCGGCGGCTACGAGCGGCCTCTCCACGAGGGCGGCGGCGGGACGGCCACTTACCCCTTCGAGATCTGGCGATACCGTTATCTTGAAGGCTTGGGAAGCGGCATCGAGTTGGAGTTCGTCGACAAGAGCTGGACGGGCGATTTCCAACTGGCGCTGAGCGCCGATGAAAAAGACGTGTTCCTGAAGGTCGCGGGCCACGGTCTGACAAAGGCCGAGCAGCTGGGTCTGGCGAACAAGTTCCAGCGCCTCACCATGACGCCCGCGGTCCGGGAGCTTTATCCCCTGATGCACCATCGCATCAAGGACTCTCCCTTTCTACGCTACGAAACCTTCAGTCGGATCAAGGCACCCGCCGAATTCAAACACCCTGATCTGCAGCAGGCCGTGGCCGCCAACATCTCTTTCGACGAGTTCCCCTTCCGGGCGCAACCCCATTACTTCCAACTCAACCCCGAGCGTGTTCTGGCGCCTCTCACCCTCGAGTTCGACAACAAGCAACTCAGCTATCGCGAGCAGGAGGGCGGTTTTCTGGCTCGGATAGCGCTTTACGGGGCCGTCACCAATCTCCAGGGCCGGATCGTCTTGGAATTCGAGGACGACCTGATCAGCGCCTTTCCCGCGGACGGGTTCAAAGTTTCGAGCACCGGCACGACGCTTTTTCAGAAACTGCTCTTTCTCGAGCCAGGCCGGCGGTACAAGCTCGATCTGGTGGCCAAGGATGTTTACGGCGAAAAAACGGGACTGCTGCAGAAAGGCCTCATCGCCCCGGCTTTCGATTCCGCGCAATTGCGGGCCAGCTCGCTGCTCTTGGCCGACTACGTCGAGCAGCTCGCCGAAATTCCCGGCGGCGAAGCAATGTTCGTCCTGGGAGACTTCAAAGTGCGCCCCAGCGTGGCCAAGACTTTCCCCCGAGGGGGGACGCTGGGCCTCTATCTGCAGCTTTACGGCAGCGGCATCGATCAGTCCAGCGGGGCACCGTCACTGCGCACCCGCTACCGGATCCTGCGCCAGGGCAGGCCGGAGCTCGAAGTGACCGACGAAGCGGGCCAATCGGCTCTTTTCTATTCCGACCAGCGCGTCGTGCTGGTCCGGGGGCTGAGCTTGCAGGATCTGGAGCCGGCCTCCTACGAGGTCGAAATCGAGATCCACGACCGCGTTCGAGACGAGACCATCAAGGTGGCCGACCGTTTTCAGATCCGAGACTGAGCCTCACCGGAGTAGTCACTCCCGTCATCCACGTCAAACCAGCCCGGCGCCCTTCGATCGACCAACGAGGGACTCGAAGCCCTCAGCGCCCAACGTCGGCTTGGCAGACTACCCCAGGAGCGATGGAAGAGCCGTACACGGTACACTGGATCGATGATTCTGGCCTTGTTGGCATTGCTCCTGGCCGGGCCGGGCATTGGGGAGCAGCACCCAGCGCCGCCCCCTGACCTCTACCGGCAGGCCCTCGCGGCGATGGAAGAGGGGGATCTCGAGCTGGCGCTTCAGCGGCTGGGGACGCTGCTCGAAGGACAGCGCCATTCCGCCCCAGCCCAGCTGCTCAAAGGCGTGGTTCTCCAGAGGCTGGCCAGACGGGATGAAGCCCTTGTTTCCTTCCGCGAGGCCGTCCGCCTCGATCCCGCCAACGCACAGGCACATTACTACCTGGGTTTCGCTCTGGCCCAGGCAAAGCTTCTTCCGGAAGCCGCCGCCCATTTTCAGAAATCGCTTCAACTGCAGCCCGACTTGGGCGAGTCTCATTATCACCTCGGCATCCTTCAGCTTCTGGGCGGAGAACTGGAACAGTCGGCCGCCAGTCTTTCACGGGCGGTCGTGCTGCTCCCGGGCAGCAGCGACGCTCGACGCTACTTGGGACAAGTGCTGCAACGACTGGGACGAGGCGAAGAGGCGCTGGAAGTACTGCGCGGAGCGATCGAAATCGAGCCTTCCAGCGTCGCTCTTTGGCAGGAACTGGGAACCGTATTGCAGCAACAAGAACGAATCGAAGAGGCCGTCGAAGCCTTTGAGAAGGCACTCGAAATCGGCGACTCGAGAGAGGTCCGCAGCAACCTGGGGCTGGCCCTGATTCAGTCGGGCCGTGCCGAGGAGGCCAAAGCTCAATTCCAAACGCTGATTTTGCAGCAGCCAAACGACGCCCTGGCCCACCACAACCTGGGCCTGGCCAAACTTCAGCAGGTCGATCTCGTCGGCGCGGAGGACGCTTTCCGCAGAGCCATCGAAATCGATTCGAGCTACGCCGAGGCCCATTACAATCTCGCCGTGGCGCTCAAACAACAAGACCGCCTGGAAGCCGCCCTGCATGCCCTGGAGCGGGCCACCGATCTCAAGCCCACCCTGGCCGAGGCCTACTACACCTGGGGGGTGGTGCTCTGGCAGCAAGGCCAATTGGAGCAAGCTGCAGGGAAGTTCCGGTTGGCCTCGGGGATCGGAACGGACTACGCTCAGGCCCACTTCATGCTGGGTACGGTCCTGAAACAGACAGGACGCACCCAGGCGGCCATCCAGGAGTTCGAAGCCGCCCTGGCCATCGACCCCGACCATGCCGAAGCACACCACGCTCTGGGAATGGCGCTACGCCAGTCCGGCAACCCGGAACGGGCCGAGCGCGAACTGGCCGAAGCCCGGCGACTCAACGCGCTCCGAGCCGATCTGCAAACCGCCAAGTTCCTGACCTCCGTGGCTCAGAAACAGATCGAGCAAGGCAAGTGGGACGCCGCCCGTTCCCAACTCGAAAAAGCCATTGGCCTGGCGTCCGACTACGCCCCGGCCCACTACCACCTGGCCCGGGTTCTGCAACACCTCGGAGAGACGAAAGAGGCCGAGGAGGGATTTTCCAAAGCCCGACAACTCGATCCCCGGCTCCGGCCGCCGCCGAGGCAGTAGCCCCGACGGCATTCTGTCGCCTGACACCGGTCTGGCGGGAGGGATCTTCGACCTCGGGCTAGCCCGGGCGGCGAAGCACGGTTGGCCGACAGGCCGAATCGCGAGAAGAAGTTCTCACTGCTCGGCAAGAGCGATTGCTATGATGATACGGAAAGTGACAGTTCCGAAGCCTGTCTACCGAATGGGAGGACGAAGATGAGATCGAAGACGCTTGGGTTGGGTTTGAGTTTTCTTGCCGCGTGTTTTGGAATGGCGATCGCCAGTTCCCACGACGAAAATGGTGCGTCCCGCTTTCAGCCCATAGACGTTTTCGAGCTGGAATACGCCAGCGACCCCCAGATCAAGCATGATGCGTCGAGGATCGTCTATGTCCGCAACCACATGGACATCATGAGCGACCGCCGCCGGTCGAATCTGTGGAGCGTCAACCCCGACGGCTCCGATCACCGTCCCTTGACTTCAGGCTCCGGCAACGACAGTTCTCCGCGCTGGTCTCCGGACGGAACCCGCCTTCTCTACGTTTCCAGCGACGGCGGCTCTCCACAGCTGTACATGCGCTGGCTGGACACCGGCCAGACGGCCAAGCTGACCAATCTGACCAGTTCCCCCAACGGGATTTCCTGGTCTCCCGACGGAAAATGGATCGCTTTTTCGATGTTCGTCAAGGAGAACCAAGCACCGTTCGCTTCCCTGCCCCCGCGCCCGGACGGTGCCCAATGGGCCGATCCGGCGAAGGTCATCGACACCCTGATCTACCGCTTCGACGGGGCCGGATTTCTGCCCCAGGGGTACTCCCACATCTTCCTCCTCTCCAGCGACGGGGGGACTCCCCGCCAAGTGACCAGCGGGGCCTACAACCACGGAGGCGCACCCTCCTGGACGCCGGACGGAAAGCATTTGATCATCTCGGCCAACCGGCGCTCCGATTGGCAGTACGAGCCGCTCGACTCTGAGATCTACCAACTCAGCGTCGAGGACGGAACGCTCGAGCCCCTCACCGACAGACGCGGCCCGGACAGCAGTCCGGTGGTCTCGCCCGACGGTCGGAAGATCGCTTATCTGGGTTTCGACGACCGCTACCAGGGCTATCAGGTGACGCGGCTCTACGTGATGAACCGCGACGGCAGCGGCTCCCAAGTGGTTACCGGCGATCTCGACCGCAGCGTCGACAGCCCGCTGTGGGCGAGCGACAGCCAGGGAATCCTTTTCCAGTACGACGATGAAGGCAACGGCAAGATCGGATATGTGGGATTGTACGGAAGCAGCCGAAAACTGGCCGACAACCTGGGAGGAACCTCCCTGGGCCGCCCCTATTCCGGCGGGTCCTTCTCATTGGCCGACGACGGCTCGATCGCCTTCACCCTGAGCAGTCCTGATCGCCCCGCCGACGTGGGGGCCGTCGACCCCTCGGAAAGCGTCCGTCGTGTGACGTCTCTCAACGAAGACCTCCTGGCCCACAAGAAGCTGGGGCAGATGGAGGAGATCTGGTACGAATCCTCTTACGACGGCCGCCGGATTCAGGGCTGGATCGTCAAGCCTCCCGGGTTCGACCAGAGCAAGAAGTATCCCCTCATTCTGGAAATTCACGGCGGCCCCTTCGCCAACTACGGCGATCGCTTTGCCGCGGAGATTCAGCTCTTCGCCTCGGCGGGCAACGTGGTCCTCTACACCAACCCTCGGGGGAGCACCAGTTACGGCGAGGAGTTTGGAAATCTCATCCACCACAACTACCCCGGACAGGACTACGACGACCTGATGTCGGGAGTGGACGCCCTGATCGCCCGCGGTTACATCGACGAGGACCGCCTCTTCGTCACCGGCGGCAGCGGGGGAGGAGTCCTGACCAGCTGGATCGTAGGCAAAACAGGGCGCTTTCGGGCAGCTGTCGTGGCCAAGCCGGTCATCAACTGGTACAGCTTCGCCCTGACGGCCGATTCCTACAACTTCTTCTACAAGTATTGGTTTCCGGGCTTTCCCTGGGACCACACCGAGCACTACATGAAACGCTCGCCGATCTCACTCGTGGGGAATGTCTCGACGCCGACGATGGTGCTCACGGGAGAGGCCGACTATCGGACTCCGATGTCGGAATCGGAGCAGTATTACCAAGCGCTCAAGCTACGCAAGGTGAAGGCGGCGCTGGTTCGCATACCCGGAGCTTCCCACGGCATCGCCAATCGTCCCAGCAACCTGATCTCGAAAGTGGCACATATCCTGAAGTGGTTCGAGAGCAATAGCTGAGCCGCGGGCGGGCCGCTTGCTGCTTGCTGCTTGCTGCTTGCCGCTTGCTGCTTGCCGCTTGCTGCTTACTGCTTGCTGCTTGCCTCCTGGCCGAGCCCTCGGCAATATTCGCCGGAACCGAGACTGCGGCACTGCGCATCTGCTGAGTCAACCCAAACATCTCTCCTTTCGGAAAGCCCATCGTAGCCCGGTACACCTCACGCACCAGTTGGTCGACTTGGAAAACTTCAAGCCTTCGGTAATCTCTCATACCTACAATTACGCGCGATCAGGAAAAAGTGCGCAATTATTTTGTTCTGCCAGAGGTCGCGGTAAGCGGTAAGCGGCCGGCGGCAATCGGCCAGCGCTCAAGCGACCAGCTTGCGAACCCCTGCCAACGCCCGCTCGATATGTTCGCGGGTGTTGTAGATGTGGGGAGAAAAGCGCAGCCCGCCGGTGGCCGCTCCGGCGATGCCGTGCTCCGCGTAAAGCCGGTTGAAGACCTCGCGGCGCCGCTCCCGGTCGACCTGGAGGATGCAGACGCCCCCGCTGAGTTCCTTTTGCAACGGAGAGACGAGTTGGATTCCCATATCGAGGGCGCCTTGCTTGATCCGGGAAGCCAGCTCGAGCACTCTTTCTTCCACGCGCCGGGGCCCGATCAGGCCGTGAAAATCAGCCGCCGTGGCAAGAGCGGCCAGGGAGGCGTCGTGCCTCTGCCCCAAAGACTCGAACTTGCGGGCTCCGCGGAGATCGGTCTCGGCGTCGTCTCCCCAGCCCGGTGCGACGCCCGCGGGCCAGAGGCTGGCGATGCGATCGGCCTTGACGAACAGGACACCCACTTCCTTGGGCCCGATGAACCACTTGTGGGCGCTCCCGGTGTAGGAATCGCACCCCAGGTCCCGGAGGTCGACACGAAGAGCCCCCCAGCTCTGGGCGCCGTCGACGTGTACATGGATTCCGCGCCGATGCGCGCTTTCACAGAGCCGCCCCACCGGCAGCCGGATGCCGCTGACATTCGAGACGTGGGTGACTGCCAGAACCCGGGTCCGTTCGCTCAAAGCCTTTTCAAAGACCTCGGCAAGCTGTTCGGCGTCGGCCGGATTCGCCGGCGTGGCGATCTTTTTGACCGCAAAGCCGTAGCGCGCGGCCCGGACCTCCCAGGCCACGTGATTGGTGGGATGATTCTGGTCCCAGATCACAACCTCGTCGCCGGGCCCCAGTTCGAGTCCGCTGTTGACGATGTTGTTGCCCTCGCTGGTGTTGCGAACCAGAGCGATCTCGTCCGCCGACACGTTCAGGTGGGCGGCCACCTTGCGTCGCGATTCCTCGCGCAGATCGGCAAACTGCGCCCGATTGTTGAAAGAGCAGTCTCGGTCGATCTCGCGCGTCAAATCCGCCACCCGTTCGGTGACGTGACGCGGAGCCGGGCAAAGGTTGGCGGCATTCATGGGGACCTTGTCTTCGGAAAACGAAAACTGACGCCGAACCATCTCCCAATATCGTTCCTCGTCAGCGATTGACTCGGCGGCAAGCTCTCGCCTGGCCAGGACCGCAAGAGCGGAACCCGCGCCCATCGCCCCCATGAAGGCTCGCCGGGATGTGCGACGTGTCATGACTGTCTCCTTTTTGGTTTGAGCAACACCATATCACGGGATGGCCCCCAAATAAGCCGCGCGGGTAGGCAAGCGTCTCGAAGCGCCGGGGGCGGCTTCTCAGTCGGGCGTGTCGCTCCCTGACGGTCGCGGCTCAGTTCGAAGGCGGTGCCAGCGCACGTGGTTGGTGAAAACGAAGCAACAGACTGAGGCCCTTTTCAGAGCACCAGGCGGTGCAACAGTCGCGGGTGGGGGCGGCGCAAATCGAGACGTCGCAGTCCCAGTTCCTGCGCGATCTCGCGCGCTTCGAGCAGTTCGGCGGCGTGCAGCTTCCGGTCGATCTCGGAGAACCGCTCCGGGCCGACTTGGCCGGCGGGATAGTATTGGTCCATCAGGTTGACGTAGCAGCCGGCACCGAGTTCCCGAGCCACCCATTCGAGAATCGCCCGGGTCTCGTCCAAGCAGCCGGGCATCACCAAGTGGCGCAGCAGGACTCCCCGTCGCGCCAGGCCCTGATCATCGAGGCGGAGGTCGCCCACCTGCTCCCACATCGCCTTGATGGCGGCCCGGGCGGCATCCGGATAGTCGGCCGCTTTCATGTAAGTGCGGCTGCGCTCCGGCGACCAGTACTTGAAATC
>JBFGHF010000091.1:0-9915 GCA_041578355.1 Acidobacteriota bacterium | reverse complement strand
TCTGGCTGGCGGGAACCACCCGGTTGGACTTTCAAACCAGCGTACTGTCCTACTTTCCCGCCCAAGAGCGCGATGGCTGGGGCATCGATCAACTCGAATCGGCCGGTATTGGACTCGTCTCCGCGGAAGTCGTCCTTCGATCACAGATCGCCGAGGAGCCGTGTTTTTCCAGAGCCGCATCGATCGGACAATTGCGGAAACTCAGCGACGAACTCCGCTCCCTGCCCGGAGTAATCGCCGTCGTCAGCGCCGCCCAAGTTCTGGACAGCCTGCAGCAGGAAGACGTTAGGCCCGCGGACAATCCCATGGCCTCGAACCAGGCGCCCAATCCCGCTCTGATTCAGCTCCTGGCTTTCCTGCTCACCGGGGACGCTCGGCACGCTCGGGTTTCCGTGCTCCTCCCCATTTCCGGCTTTCAGGAGTTGGACCCGATTCTGGCTGCTATTGAGAGCAGTGCCCGGCGTTCCTTTCCAGAGCTTGACGTAGAACTAACGGGGCGCTACCCGCTGGTTCTGCAATCCCAGCGCAGAACCCTGGAGACGATGCTGAGCTCACTGTTCATCGCCGCGCTGACGGTGTCGGCGATATTCATCCTTTTGTTAGGCAGCCCGAAGACCGGCTTGAAAGCGCTGCTGCCCAACCTCTGGCCTGTGCTGTTTGCCATCGGGGCGATGGGATGGCTGCAGGTGCCCCTGGACAGCAGTACCGTCATGATCGCCGCGGTAGCCCTGGGACTGGTGGTCGACGACACCTTACACACGCTCGGGCTTTTCCGCAGATTGGCTCCCTCAGTTGGATCCGCGCGGGCCACGCTCGAGACTCTGCAGGAGACCGCGGGAGCGCATTGTCTAAGCAGCTTGCTGCTCATCTCCGGATTCGCGGTCTGCTCGCTTTCGGGTTTTCTTCCGGTGGCTCGCTTCGCGGCCATGACAGCGCTTACGATTCTGATGGCGCTGATCGGGGACTTGATTCTGATGCCGGTATTGCTGTTCGGAAACAACGACCGCCAGCGGCCGCATTAAACTGCTGAAGAATTAACCGCTCTGGCTCCTCAACCTGGGCGAGGCAAGACTCGAGGTTCAGGCCGCTGACCGGCGCAGCACGACGAGGCTCGAGAGCAGCACCAAGGCGACGAGGGCGGCCATGCCCAACCCGCTCAAGACAGGAATCTCCATGGCTGCCGCCCCTACCTGAGCCTGCCAATTTCCGGTGATGCCGGCAAAGGGAGCAGGCCCCGTCGGAGAGGCTGCGGTCGTTGCGGCGGGAGACGTTTGGGTCGTTCCATTCGCAAGACTTTCCGTCGCAAAGGTGCCCGTCAGCGACATCCCGTCCGACCCCACGTCGCCGGAGAAAGCGGCGGTCCCGAATTGGTCGCCCCCATCCAGGCTTCCCTGCAACTTGTTGCCGCTCAAAGTACCCATCAGGCTGGCTGCCATCGAAGCGGGACAGCTATTGGGCGAACCCGAGACGCGATTCTGAAGAGCCTCGCCCGCCAAGGTGCCGTTGTTCTGGATGACCTGCGCGGATCCCTCGAAATCGCAACTTGCCTGGTTCGGGAGTATGGCGGTCATGCTGAGCGTCCAATTTCCGCTCAGATCAACGGCCGGAGTCTGGTCCTGGCTGACTACCGAGCCCGAGGAAATGGCAAGCAAGTAAAACCCAACCATCAGCCGCAACTTCATCACAACTCTCCTGCTCGAACACGGTGCATGTAGAATATACATCAAGTCGCTGTCCGAGGCACCCGGCATCGACGAATCTGGCGGTGAGGATTTCGGGTGAGGACCGGCCCCTCTGAGTCTCTTCGAATCATGAGCGGAGCACCGATTCCAGGGGGCGCTTTGCGGAAAGCCCACGGGTTACACAACGACCATTTCGGCATGGATCCCGATTTCATCGACGCCTGGGGCCGACACGTCTTCCGTTTTCTGGCCCAAGCCTACTGGAGGATCGACGTTTCGGGAATGTCGCATGTTCCCGCCCGCGGGAGGGTCATGCTGGCAGGAGTTCATCGCGGCATCGTTCCCTTTGACGCGATCATGATCGTTCATCTCCTGGCCTCGCGGCTGAAACGTTATCCTCGTTTCCTGGTTCACCCCGGCCTCCTCGAGCCTCCCCTCATCCGAGACTTCATCGTCAAGATGGGCGGTGTCCTCGCCTGTCAAGAAAACGCCCGGAGGGTCCTCGAGGAAGACCAGATTCTGGGTGTTTTTCCCGAAGGAGCGGCGGCCGCCTTTTCTCGCTATTCCGATCTCTATCAACTCCGCAAGTTCCGTTACCGCTTTGTTCGCATCGCGCTGGCCTGCCAGACCCCCATCATCCCCTTTGTCGCTGTCGGACCTGGTGAGGTGCTGCCCGTCCTGGCTCAGGTCAAGTGGCAATGGTGGCGAAAAAAGACTCTCTGGCCGTGCTTGCCTGTTCCCGCCAGCCCTTTGCCGCTTCCCACAAAATGGAGGATCGCATTTCTGCCTCCGATCGATATCGAAACCTGTTACCCACCCGACCACGCTGCTGATCGAAGATCTGTGTCGAGTATCGGTCAGCGGGTCCGGACGGCCTTAAGAGAGGGCTTGGACGGATTGCTGGAGAGCCGGAAGTCTATTTTTTTCGGCTGATATTCCACTCTACGGGGAATTCCCCGGGATACGGGAACGGCGGCCTCGGCATGAAGCTGCCGCGCTTCTGGGAGGGCCGAAAGAAGAACTGGCTGGACGGAAGTGCGGCAGCTCCGACTGACGCTTGGCTGCCACACTCCAGGGTTCAGTTGGGTCTATTGGCTGGCGTCGTGGTCGATGTTGATCTTGCCCGCCACCATGAAGGTGCCGAAGCGCAAGTCGATGTAGCCAGCCAGATCGTCTCCGCCTCCTCGCATGTGGATGTCGATGGCGAGATGGTCCTGGTTGCCAAGCCCGTCCTTGAACTTGCTCTCCAGCTTCATCTTATCGTCGCCCTTGGTAAGAGCCATCGAATAGCTGCTGGCGGAGTCCTTGAGAATCTGTATACCGTAATCGCCGGCGGGAATCTTGGTGCTGCCGCTCTTGAGGTTGACCGGGGTGGACAGCTTGGCGCCGAAAATGGACCAACTCTTGCCGACCTCGAGTTTGTCCGGGTTGGCTTCGTTGTAGGGCAAGGTCACGTGCTGCAGTTCTATCGATTGATCCTGGCCTACCGCAACGGAGCTCTTTCTCTGGAAGTGGGGATGGGCCAGCAGCAGGGCGGGAACCGCTGCCAGCAGGAAGAGCCCGGTTAAGATTCGCTGTGTTTTCTGATTCATCCTCGTGCAACTCCTGTTTCTTGAAATAGCAATGCTCCGCAACTTCAGCCCGAAGGCATCCTTCGAACAGACGGAGATTGTATAGTCTCTCTTACGTAACCGAGGCGCGCAGAGTTCCCCGTCCGAAACCGATCCCGGTGCCGATCATCCAGGCGCAAACGGCCGGAGGCCTGCTCAAGAGATCGGCAAGCGCCGGTGGTGCGGTCTGTGTTCGGCCTGCTTGCTGTGGTCGCTGATCCGTGGTCGGGATTTCGCGGCAGGCCAAACTCACCCCGAGGGGCGGTCCCGTTGCGTGGAGGCATGCCCGACTATGAATTGCCATCCCTCGGGTTTTTTCTGCAGGACCCCGGTAACAATTCCGGCAAGCTTGAGCTCTTGTTCGGGACCCATCACGAAGCGAGAGGAGAAACCGAAACTGGCGTGGGCCAGGTCGGCGGACAGCGGAGTGATCCGTCTCGACGTGACTTCGAACTGGACGTCCTGCATGGTCGGGTAGAAGCTTCGCACCGTAGCCGCGAGGTCGCGATAGGAGGGATAAGCCACGCGGCCGTCTTCCACCCAATAGAAACGCCCGTCCTCGGCGTAGAGCTTCAGTGTTTCCTCCCACTTTTTCTGGTTGAAGCTTCGTTCGTACGCCCGCACCGCTTCCTCAACTCCTCCCCGGACGGCTTCCTCGTCCCAGGCCTTTTGCGGCGGAGACTGGCAGGCAGGGAAAGACACTGCGCACAGTATCATTGCAAGCCTCATGGCTCTCGACATGGTCTTACTCCTCGAGGATGGAGAATAGCCTGCCTCCTTGGCGAGAGCAATCATCCCCCTGCTCGGTCGTCCAGTCCTCTTCCTTCCCTCGGGGGCGAGCGCTCTGCTACCATCGGCGAGCTATTACAGCGATACGTACTTCCGAGAAACGGAGGGGGGACGGACGGAACCGTGCGACAAGAGGTTCTCAGGCTGATCAATCCTCAAGTTCGTTCCCAAGCCGACCGGTTTCGCCGGGAGTTCGTCTCGACTCCGCCTTTTCCGCACGTTGTGATCGACGACTTCCTCGACCCCGAGCTCTGCCGGGATCTGAGCGAGCAGTTCCCTTCGTTCGATCCCACCAAGGCCCTCAACGAGTACGGCGAGGTGGGCGGCAAGGCCGTCTACGAGAACATCCGGCCGCTGGGTTCGGCCTATCGGCGCTTCGACGACCTGGTGTGCTCCAAGCCGTTCCTTCGGTGGCTGGGCGAAGTCACCGACATTGGCGACCTGGTCTACGACCCGGACTACTACGGGGGCGGCACCCACGACAACCAGAACGGTCAGGGCCTGGATCTTCATGTCGACTTCAACTACCACCCCTTGACGGGACGACACCGGCGCCTGAACATGATCGTCTTCCTCAATCCGGATTGGCAGCGCCAGTGGGGCGGGTCTCTGAAGCTGCAGGCGAATCCGTGGTTGGCGCCGGAGCAGACTCAGACCATCGAAGTGGTCCCCGTGCTGAACCGCTGCGCCCTCTTTGCCACCTCCGAGAAATCGTGGCACGGGTTTGACGTGATCCGGATCCCGCCCGACAAAGTCGCCGAAGGCGTCAGTCGTCGCTCCCTCAGCGTCTATTTCTACTCGGATGATCGCCCCGAACAGGAAATCGCGCCCGAGCACAGCACGGTCTACATCCCGCCGCCGCTCCCTTCCTACCTGGTCGAGGGTCATACCATCAGTGAGCAAGAGGCAGCCGAGATCCACGGCTTGGTGGCACGCCGGGATCACCAGATTCGCTTCCTCTACGAACGGGAAAAGGAGTGGAGCGCCGAGCGGTCCCGGCTGCGCGGGATGCTGGCGAGCATCGACCGCTCGCCCACCTTCCGTCTGGCTCGCGCCCTGGCTCGACCCCTGAAGTTCATCTTGCGAAAATAGGTCGCCACCTTGCGGGCCATTCAGGCTGCGCTGACCGGGGGACAGATAACCAAGACTCGAGGAAGGCCGAGAGAAACGCACTTTCCCCGGAAATCCGGGTGAATCCACAATCGCTGAATTGATGATTTCCAGGTGGAGGAAAGAGAAATGAAGAAGAAATGGATTGGTCATGCTCTTTGGCTGTTCGTTTTGACGGCGGCACTCTTCCTGCAACCCTCCGAGACGCCTCTGCTGGGTGCGATCGGGGCCGAGGGCGAGCCACTGATCATTCCCCAAATGTTCAGCGTCAGCAATGGCGACTCTCTCGTGGTTCTGCAGAACCTGAGCGGCGCGCAGCAAGACATCAGCGTCGAGTTCTTCGCCCAGGACGGGAGCTTTTTCGACTTGATCACCGCCACGGTCGCCGCGCTGGGCGAAGCGCAGGTGGCAACCCCGGCCGGCCCGGCCGGCCAATTCCAGGGCTGGGCTCTGATCTTCGGCAACAGCCCCTTCACCGCCCGGGGCCAATGGAATTTCAATATCGCGGGCAACCCGGTGGCGGTGGGCGTGCCATCGATTCCGATGAGCCGGACCTCGAGCACTTTTCAGATGCCGATCGGCAGCGTCGCCGGCAGTTCGCTGCTGGGAGTGGCGATCGCGAATCCGGGAGCTTCGCAGATCGACTGCACCGCCACCTACCGCAACCAATCGGGACAGGCAGTCGCCGAAGAGCTGATCAGCATCCCCGGCTTCGGTCAGGCCTCACAATTCGCGGGCGGCATCGAGCCGGGCTTCGAGGGCAGCGGAAGTGCCGTCTGCACGGGTATGGCTGCCGTGATTGCCGTCATCCAAGAGCAGGTCAACGGCTTCCCCACCCCCGTCTTCGCCGTCCCCGTACCCTAGAGTGTGACGGCACGCTGTTGCCGGACTTCGGGTTGATCAGGCTCGGGCTACGGGCTGCAATCGATGGAGGGCACAACGCAGTGTCCGACGTAGACGGTGCGAGGCCCCACACCACGTCGACGTCACGTCAGCGTCTCGACCAGACTCGTGATCGGGGCCTGGAAACGAAATTCTCCGTGCGGATGAAACGCTGGTCACACAACAGACACTAGATCTGCAGTGGAAAGAAAATGCAATTGAAGCCAGATCGGCGCCGCAGCGGTTTCTAGAATGAGCTGACCCCTGGCAACCGCCGGCCTTCATTTGAGTCGTCTGTTCTTCCGGCTTTGAATCTTTCCCCGCCACGGCCAGGACGGCCTGAAAAACCGAAAGAGGAGGTGCGCTTTAGCGGGTCCAGCTACTTCAGAACAACTCAGGAGGTGTCAGATGTCTATTCAACTCTTTGCTCGAGAAAACTTTCGCGGCGATTCCCAGGTGATCCGAAGCGACTGCGATACCCTTCGCGGCACGCGGGTCGGGAACAACCCCTCTTCCCTGAAGATGACTTCCGATGGTGACGCAGTCCTATTGTGCAAAAAGAAGAATTGGAACGGAGCGGTGTTCTATCTGCGGGGGAAGGAGGATATAGCCGACCTCGGAGACACAAGCGACGGCGGGAAACAGGGCTTCGGCAACTCGGTCACCTCTGTCCGGGTCACCGACTTCACGGTCAAGCTCAACGTGACCGTCGTGACGGGTGATGATGGGACCTTACCTGGGAACTGGACAACACGCTCGCAGGTGAAATCCGACATCAACCAGATGATCTCGATGACCAACAACTTCTTCAAGGACGAGAAGGCCCTGCTCAACGTGAAGTTGAGCGACATCACCTTTCGGGCAGACGAGAAGCGCTTTCGGATGAATGAGAAGGAGTGGGGCTCGATTCCTGGAAGCTGGAAGAAGGCGCACCTGATCGACGTCGTCTTTCCCGACAGCCTGGAGGGTGCCGTCGGGGTGGGTAGCTTTCCCTGGCACGGGAAATTCTGCCTGGTCTCCGCGAGCCGCTCGACCGTCGACCAGATGGCCCGCACTCTTGCTCACGAACTGGGTCATTATTGGGGCCTGACCCACGACTCGGGGGGTGGCAAAGCCGCCAACATCATGACCCAATCGAAGAACGGCAAGCACATCAACGATTCGAGACTGCGTGACTCGCAGATTGAGGAGATCCAACAGAAGCTGGCCCGCAACCTGACGCGCCAAGGAGACCGTTTCGAGTGATCTACTCCGCTGTCAAACGCGGTCTCGAGAACTGAGGTTTGCGCGGATCCAGGGCGCCGCGGCTTGGGCCTTGGCGCGGCTTTGAACCATAACTTGCGAACCAACATCGAGAAAGAAAACGGGAGGGAAGTGTATTGGGGTTTCGGTTCTTCTTCCTCTTGGTCTTCTCGATTCCAGCAAGCGTCGCGGTCTGCCTGGGAGCCGATTCCGGCGGAGCTGTGAAGCGAATCGAGTTTTCGGGCAACCGGCACCTTTTCGACGATGATCTGCGGCGCTTGGTCGGACCTCGGGATTTTGGCGATGCGGAGCGGCTGAGAAGGGCTCTGCAACGGCTCGAAAGAGCTTATCTGGATGCCGGGTTTGTGCGCCTCGACATCGACGGCCCCTTTCTGGAAGAACGGGTCGAGGAGGTGCGCGACCATTTCCCCAGACCTTTCGCCCGCAAACCGAAGACGGTCACTGTGGCCAGGATCGCCCTGCAGGAAGGAGAGCGCTATCGATTCGGTCGCGTCGAGATCCCGGGACCCGAGATACTCCGCGACATCAAGCGCCCCCAGACTGATTCGTTTTTCAGCGAAAACAGCATCGAGAAATTGGCGCAGGCGGCTCAACTGCAGCTCTTCGAGCACGGTCTGCTGCCCGCGCGCCTGGAGGTGAAACGGGAAATCGCAGACCCGGAACGCCTGGTCCACCTGCGCCTGGAAACCGAAATTCTCCCCTCGCTGGAGATCCGCCGCATCGAGTTTGTCGGGCATCGCAACTACCCCGACCGTTTTTACCGACGCGAGCTGGCCATGCGCGAAGGCGACCTTCTCGATCCTCGTCCCATCGCCGAAAGCATTCAGCGGCTTTCGCGCAGCGGCGCCCTGGCTTCGATCGATGGCGGCGACTTCGAGATTCGGCCCAATCTGGATCTCGAGCAAGCCGACGTAGTAATCCACCTTCGGGAAAAGAAACGTCAACAAGTCCTCTTTTCCGCCGAACCGGGCGGAGGCGCCGAATTGAGCGTCCTCTACAGCATCGCCAACCTGTTCGGTGTGGCAGAGAAGCTGGGCCTGGACCTCAAGCTGGGGTCGACAGGCTCGGAAGCCGCCATCCAGTTGGCCTCTGAGTACTTCCTGGGAGGCTCCTTGCCCGTCCTGCTGGGTCTGCGAATCTTCCACCGTCACACCGCCTTCAAGTTGCCGGGGCTCGAAGATCAACTGGCGCGCCTACTGGGCCGATCGAGCAGCGGCATTCAGTCCGTGGTGGGCATCCAGGTCACTCCCCGTCAGACGGCCGCCCTGACCACCGAATTGACCCGCGTTCACTCGCCGAGCTATCTTGCAATGGCTCTCACGCCGTCCTGGCAGCTGGGCGACACCGAATCGGGAGGAAGCCGGGTTCGGGTGGCGCACCGCTTCGCCTTCCTGCCCGAAGCTACGCGAATCTTGCGCAGAGATTTGAGCTTCTCGCACTCCGTCGACGAGGTCCCGGTCGAGCTGGGGGGAAGCGGCTTTCGCTTTCACTTCGCACAGGCGAGCGCCCTGGGCGCCCAAAGCGTGCCGCTCTTTGAAAGGATCCTGCCGGAGAGGCTCGAATTGCGGGGATTCGCCACCACTGCCGGACCCTGGAGGTACCAGAAGGGTGAGCCGAGTCCGGCCGGAAGTGAGTTTTTGGCGACGATGGGGACCCAGTACCGCTTTCCATTGGACAGCAACGTCACCCTGGTTCCTTTTCTCGACGCAGGGGTCAGCGCCTCGCCGGGCGCGATCGCGTCGACCAACCGACTGCTGCGCGCTTCGGCGGGTGCCGAGTTGCAGCTCCGGATTTCATCCAAGCTTCCTCCGCCCCGGATTATTCTGGCCTGGAATCCGCTGCGCCTCGACACCCTGCTGGAGACCGCCAAAGGGACGGCCCGGCTCCGCGATCCCCGTTTCGCGGTTCGAGTGGGGTGGTGAGTTCGCCTGCCGACCTGTCCGGCCGATCACTCCACAAACCAAAGCGTATGCTGAGCCGCGCGCGTCAGCAAGCGGCACTCGGGAACAAGGCGCCGGGGGACGCCCGACTTCCCGCTCACCCCGGACGAGGCCGCCGCACAGCGCTTCGGAACCGCGGCGGCCGCAATCCCCCTCGCTTCAGCCAAGGCGATCCTCTCAGCTTTCCCGCCGCTTGCTCACGCGCGCGGCTCAGTGGGAAAAAATTTCGCGCTCGCGCGTTTTAGCAGGTATGAGAAATTACAAGGGACCGATCCGCTCGCCTATTTGATCACTCTGAATTTCTACGGCAGCAGGATGAGAATACGATTACGACGTCCGACAACTCAGACTTGACCAGTTTGTGAATCGCCTGCCGACCTGGTCGAACTAGTAGAAGAGGCGCTTCAGGTGGGCGTTGGCGAATTTCCGGTGGGGGTCGTGCTGTTTCATCAAGGCACGAAACCGTTCGAAGTGTTCGCCGTGGAGCCGTTCCATGTCGGCGCGGTTGAATGAGGGGTTGTGCTTGCCGAGGTGGGGACGGGCGTCAAGGCCGCGCAGAATCTCCCCGGCTGCGGCGAAGTAGCGTTCGTAGCCCCGGCTGCGGTTGGGAAGCAGCTCCAAATAACAGCTCCTGCGGCC
>JBFGHF010000090.1:0-9922 GCA_041578355.1 Acidobacteriota bacterium | reverse complement strand
TTGATCGACAAAGAGCAGGAGCTGGAAGAATCTCTTCGAACAGAGGACTTTCTGCTCATTCTGATCTCCGACGGGGAGGACCACGGCGGGCTTCTTCGCCAGATGGTGGTGGAGTCGGCCGACCGGGGGGTTCGCATTTACTGCCTCGGTCTGGGAAGTCGAGCCGGCGGCTACATTCCCGTCGGGGAGCGCCGCGGGCAGACACGGTTTCTGGTAGACGAACAGGGTCAGAGAGTCCTGGCCACTTTCAAGGAAGACACGCTGCGGGGCATCGCGGCCCGGACCGGCGGCAGGTACTATCGATCTTCCTCGGGTGCCGAGTTGCGCGACAACCTGAGAGAAATTCTGGCAGCCGAGCGCGTGGTGGTGGCAACCCGCAACGTCCATGACAGCCGCCCCGTCTACTTCTGGTTCCTCGTGGCGGGATTTCTGGGAATTGCGGCTTTTCTGGTGAAGTAACGCATGCTTGAACCATGACCAAAGACGAAGCGCTCCAGCTGTTGCAGGGAATCGAGCAACAGATCAACTCCATCATCATCGGTCAGCAGAAGCTCCTGCGTAGCCTGCTGCTGGGGTTGTTCACCGAGATTCATTATTCCTTGAGCAAAGAGGGCTCTCCCAACGGGGTTCCGGGCGGCTGCGCGCACATCCTGCTGGAAGGAGTCCCGGGGGTCGCCAAGACGCTGGCGGTCGTGGCCATCTCGAGCTTGGTCCACGCTCGCTTTCAGCGCATTCAGTTGACACCCGATTTGCTTCCGGCCGACATCATCGGAACCCGAATCTTCGACCCGGCCAAGGGCAGTTTCCGAGTGGAGCGCGGTCCGCTCTTCACCAACATTCTTTTGGCGGACGAGATCAACCGCGCCACTCCCAAAACCCAGAGTGCCCTGCTCGAGGCCATGCAGGAACGTCAGGTCACGCTGGCTGAACATACCTTCAAACTCGACGACCCCTTCTGGGTGCTTGCCACCCAGAACCCGGTCGAGCAGGAGGGCGTCTACATTCTTCCCGAGGCGCAACTCGACCGCTTTTCAATGATGCTCAAAATGGGATATCCGGAGCACCAGGACGAGCTGCAGATGCTCAAGACGGATATCGGTCGAGTCCGACTCAAGGCGGTGATCGAACCCAAGACGGTCGTCGCCATGCGACGTCTCATCCAGCAAACCTATGTCGACGACCGCCTCAGGGAGTACATCGTGCGGCTGGGGCGCGCCACGCGAAACCCGGCTCAATTCGGGATCGCCGAAATGGAAGAAGCGATCAGCGTCGGCGTCTCGCCGCGCGCTTATCATCATGTCCTGGCCCTCTCCAGGACCGTGGCTTTTTTCGATGGCCGTGCCTATGTGTTGCCGGAGGATGTGAAGCAGATCGGACTCCCCGCACTCCGCCACCGGATCATTCGAAGTGTCCAAGCCGAAGCGTCCAATCTGGGGGCGGACGAGATACTCGAAGAGATTCTGCGCAAGGTCCCCATCCCCTGAAGCCTGCCATGATTCCATCGCAGATCGAAGACAACCTCTACTACATCGAGCTTTTGACGCGGAAGAAGATCCGCAACCCCATCATCGGCAATCATGCCAGCGTACTGCGCGGTCACGGGTACGATTTCTGGGACCACAAGCCTTACCAGATGGGTGAGGACACTCGAAAAATCGACTGGAACGCCACTGCCCGGATGGGCTATCCGTTGCTGAAGAACACACATGAGGAGCGTGAATTCGATGTCTTCGTGGTGGCGGATCTGTCCAAGTCGATGAAACTGGCGACCGCTGCGACGTCCAAGAAAGAAGTCCTTCTCTACGTGACCGCCGCACTGGCTTTCTCAGCCCTCTCCGATCACATGCGCATCGGATTCCTCGGGTTCAGCCATGATGTTGACCTCGAGATTCCGCCCAAAAAAGGCAGAGGCCATTTGTGGGAGCTGTTGAATCAGATCTGGGATTTTGAACCGCCCGGCCACAGCCGGACGAGAGTCCTGCCGGTTTTGCAGCGGCTTCAGCAGCGACTGAAAAGAATGAGTCTGATCCTGCTGGTTTCCGACTTCGTCTTCGAAGAGAATCTCCTCGACGAGATGGCTTTCAAGCAGATCGCGGCGAGAAACGACCTGATCCCCGTCCTTGTGGAAGATCCCAGCGAAAGCCGGCTCCCCTCGGGAAGCGGATACATCCGCTTCCGGGATCTGGAGTCGGGGCACGAGCAGATCGTCCGGCTTTCCGCCGCCAATCGCCTCCTTTACCGTGAGGGGGCGCGTCGACGAAAAAGGGATCTGATCGCCGGCTTTTATCGCCACGGCTTGGACTTTCTCGAAGTCACAACCCAAGATCCTTTCCGGGAACTTGTGGCGTCCCTTTTTCTGACGAGGAAGCGCCGATGACGCGTCCCCTTGCTTTCGCGATCCTTCTGACCGTCCTGATCCCGTCGCTGGGAGCCCAGGAGATCGGTGTCGACGCCACGGCAAGCCGGACATCACTTTTCCCGGGGGACCGTTTCGATTACGAGATCACTTTGCGCGTGGCGCCCGGTGTGAGGCTCGCGTTGCAAGATTTCGACCCCGGCAGCGTGAGCTTCGAACCCTTCGTCCTGATCGATCGGACGCTGCGCCAGGAGATGCTGGAGGACGGTTTGACGAGGTACCGGATCGTCTACCGTCTCGCCAACTACGAGATCGGCGACGGGCAGCTGGAGATTCCCGGAGTCGCCTTCCGCTACGAATCGAGTTCGACCGAAAGCGACGGCGGACCGTCCACCCGGGAGATGCTTGTGCCGCCATTTCCGGTCTCGGTCAAGAGCACTTTGAACGGACCCGTCGGGGAGTCTTGGATTCGGGAGTCACTACCCCCGCCTCAGCCTCTTGCAACACCTTACTGGTTGTTGGCCCTGGGGGGCGCCGGATTGGTCTTGAGCTGCTTTCCGCTCTTGAATTGGGCTTGGCGGGTTCGTCCCCAACCACCGGCCGGCCGCCAACGTCCGCGCCGACGGGAGTTCGCCCGGCGCTGGGCCGCGACCTTGAGCGGGATTGGCGGGGAGGGTGACCTCAAGCAGGACTACGAATCCATCAATCAGTTGATCCGCGACTACTATCTACACTTTCGCGAACTCGAAGCGCAGGGGCTGACCGGGAGGGAACTGGCCGCGCAGTTGGAAACTTCGGGCAACCTCGCCGTCACCGATCGGGCCCTCCTGCAGGCGCTTGAGCACGCGGAACAATGCCGTTACGGTCCCGACGATGAGAAGCGGTGGAAATCCGTCTTGGGTGAGGACGTCGAAGCGCTGAAAAAAGTCGTCGTCTGACCGCAGCCCCGGGTTTCTTGCTGGTGCTGGATCATGGAATTCGCAAGACTCGAAGCCCTCTATTGGCTGCTGGCCGCGCTCGGGCTGTTGGCTTTGACCTGGTGGCGAAAACCCAAGCGCCCTGTAGCCCACGCCAATCCCGGCTTGGTGGGCCTGCCCGCTTTAAGGCCCTCCCACCTGAGGCTTCTCCCGAAAATCCTCTTTCTGCTTGGTTTGGGTGCAGCCGGCATGGCCCTTCTCGAGCCTCGCATCCGATTCCAGGAAGGGGCCACCCAACTCGAGGGCCTCGACATCGTACTGGTCGTCGACCTCTCTTCCAGCATGCACGAAGCTCTGGGCAGTTGGGAGCAGCACCGGGAGATCTATCGGGCCATCTCCGAGGGGCGATTGGGTATGGACAGCCTCCCGGAGACTCGCATGGATGCGGTCAAGGCCGCCCTGCTGGATTTCGTGTCCCGCCGCCAGGAGGATCGCCTGGCCCTGGTGACCTTCTCGGAGAACAGCTACGTGGTGAGTCCATTCACGACAGATCACGATTATCTCGACAAGTATGTACGGATGTTGAACCCCGACATCCTGCAGGGCGAGGGGATGACTGCAATTGGCGAAGGAGTTGCCACGGCGATCGATCTGATGAGAAGACAAGAAGACCCCGAGACCAAGAACAAAGTGATCGTCGTGTTCACCGACGGCGAGAACAACCATGGCAGAAACCCCGTCGAGGTCCTGGGCGATGCGCGCTTTTACGGATATCGCGTGTATCTGATCGGGGTCGAGCTGGCCCGACAAACCACCCGAACACTTCGGAGCCGGCTCCTCATCCAGGCAATCCGCGACAGCGGGGGACAGTACTTCGATGCGCGCGACAAGGCCGCTCTCCAGCGGGCTTATCAGACCATCGATCGGATCGAGAAGGCAGTCTTCGTGGAGCGCACCCTCGACTTCGACGTTCCCGCCTATCAGGTCTTCGTTTTCGCGGCCCTGATCTTTCTCTTCACCGGATTGGTTCTCAATGCGGTTCCCTATTTCGTGGAAATCGGTTGACGCACGGCAAGGACGACGAGTGCCCGAATCGCGGGCCGGCAATCCTGATGGGGTCGCTCTTCAGGAACACGGAAAAACCCGAGGGGCGGCAGGGTTAGGTCGGCTGCCTCGATCCCCTCGACATCTCGCCGCTCCAGCGCTTCATCAGGTCGGATTGCAAGCCGAACTGATCCAGGGCGCGCATGACGATGTGATCGATGGCTTCGTCGAGGCTGCGGGGGTGGTTGTAAAAGGCCAGCACCGGTGGAAGGATGACGGCCCCCATGCGAGCCAGTTTGAGCATGTTCTCCAGGTGGATCTCATGAAACGGCGCTTCGCGCACCATCAACACCAGTTTTCTCCGTTCCTTGAGCACCACGTCTGCCGCCCTCGAAATGAGGTTGTCGCCGTAGCCGTGAGCGATTCCCGCCAGCGTCTTCATGCTGCAGGGCGCGATCACCATTCCGTCGGTGAGGAAGGAGCCGCTGGAGATGGCTGCTCCCTGATTCTCGCGTGCATGAACGACTGTGGCCAGGGCCTCGACTTCTTTGACGCCGCGGGAGGTCTCATGCACGAGGGTCCTCGCGCCCCAGCGACTCAGAACCAGATGCGTCTCCACGCCGAGTTCCCGGAGGGCCTCCAGGACACGCACGCCGAGAATCGTTCCCGAGGCCCCGCTGATGGCTACGATGATTCTCTTGGGTTGCATGCCTGGTTAGAAGTATAGCGGTGCCGGCCTCAAGAACAACCAACAGCTCGAGTCGTGGCGGTCGTCCAGGACCCTGGGACACGGCGCCCGGGAATCCAAGTATAATTTTTACGGTTGTCAACGTGTTTGTGTCTTGAGGGGAATCCGACTCATGAAGCCAGAGGCGTCGCAGGTCAGACTTTTCAACACTTTGACGAAGCGCAAGGAGCCGCTCGAGCCCATGCAGCCGGGTCGACTCAACGTTTTCGTCTGCGGTCCGACGGTCTACGACTACCCCCACATCGGTCATGCCAAGACGACCACCCAGTTCGATTTCATCATCCGCTTCTTGCGCTTTGCGGGACTCGAGGTGACCTATCTTCAGAACATCACCGACATCGACGACAAGATAATCGCCCGGGCGCAGGAACGGGGGATCTCCTGGGAAGAGCTCGCCCGCGAGTTCGAATCGATCTATCTGGAGGACATGGAGGCGCTGGGGAATACGGCGGTGACCCGGTACCCGCGCGCCACCGAGCATATCGACCAGATCGTAGAGCAGGTGAAGGCGCTGCTGGGCAAGGGATTCGCCTACAAGACCAGCGACGGAATCTACTACGAAGTCGAGAAGTTCGCAGATTACGGCAGACTGTCCGGGCGCACCGAGTTACAGTCTCAAGACTCCGTTTCCCGGGTGGACGACAGCCTGGACAAGAGATCTTCGCGCGACTTCTGCCTCTGGAAATTTCGCCGTTCCGGAGATCCCTATTGGAGTACCGAAATCGGAGAGGGACGACCCGGCTGGCACATAGAGGACACCGCCATCACCGAGTCCTACTTCGGCCCTCAGTATGACCTGCACGGGGGGGCCATCGACTTGATCTTTCCCCATCACGAAGCCGAGATCGCCCAAATGGAGGCCATCTCCGGGCGCAAGCCTTTGGTGCGCCACTGGTTGCACACGGGGTTTCTCAAGGTCAGCGGTCAAAAGATGTCCAAGAGCGAAGGAAACTTCATCACCGTCCGCCAGGCCCTCGAAGACCACGATTACCGGGTGCTTCGCCTCTTCTTTCTGAGTGCCCATTACCGTAGCGAGATCAATTTCTCTCGAGAAAGCCTCAGGCAGTCCGAGGGGGCGTTGCGCAGGCTCAACGAGTTCGTTTCCGGTATCGACTCGTCCTATGACGACCGGGAAGACGTGGATGTTGTGGAGAGCCTCGAGACAACTGTTTGGGAGGCGCTCAGCGACGACTTCGACACTCCCAAGGCGATGGCGGCGATTTTCGAGTTCGTCCGCGCCCAGAATGTGAAGGGGAAATCGGGGCGACGGACGCTGCAGTTCTTTAGCCGGTTCAACGAGGTCTTCGACGTCCTGCAGATGGCCGATGAGGATCTGCCGCAACGCATACAAGCGCTTGTGGACGAGCGGCAACAGGCCCGGCTGGACCGCGACTACCAGAAAGCCGACGAGATCCGAGATCGACTGGAGGGGATGGGCATCCGCCTCTCCGACACCAAGGAAGGTGTCCGCTGGAGCCGGGTCCAGTAGGCGGACGAACCCGCTTCTCGGGACCGCGCTTGTTCAATTTTCAAGCTGTGCCTCCGTCTTGGTGAAGCGGAAGTTGCGAATTCGGCCGGTGTCGAGTAGAAAGCCCTCGACTTGGCCCGTCTCGTCCCGCTGGAACCGGAGGCTGCCCAGATTGGCGGCCGCGAACAGGTCGCTGGCCAGTGGCGTCAGCTCCTCGGGGTCGCGCTTGAGCCGATGCAGCGCGAGCTTTCCGTCAGCCAGGTGGATCCGATAAAGCGTCTCGATCTCCCGGCTCCGGTAAATGCCGGCGAACTCGGTCAGATCAACCTCCCCGGACCCGAACGAGGCCATCCTCTCCAGAGTTTCGGGGTCGTCCTCCTCGCCTTCCTCCCAGAACAAGAGTACTCCGGCCGGGCCCGGTTCGAAGCGGGCCATCATCTCCATTTCCGGCACCCGAAAAAGTCCCTCTCCGAGATAACTGATCGGATGGGTGCGTCTTCCCAGCCTGACTACCGGGCCCTCTTTTTCCTTCTCGATTTGAACGGCCGCCGCCCGCTCCTGCGACCAATAGACTCCCAGGATTCGGGAGAGCTCAGCCTCATCGAGGGCAAGGCTTTCCTGCTTCTCCTTGCCGTCAGACGGAGCTTCTTCCTGGAGCTGTCCCTCCAGGTAGATGTCCGCCACCCGGCGAAGCAGGCGGCTGGGGTTGGTTTGGGCCAGATTGCAGAGTCCGACGAAGCTGAAACCCGCTTCCGGAAAGCGCAGAAAGTGCGCCCGGTATCCCGCGTCCGCGCCGCCGTGGCTGACCGTCTTGAGGCCCTTGTATTCCCCGTGCACCAAACCGAAGGCGTAGTCTTGGTCTGTACCGTTGTTGAGCTTGCCTCGCTGATGAATCATGTCTAGAAAGGACTGGCCGCCCACCCGTGGATCCAAAAAGTTGCGGTCCCAACGTGCCAGATCCTCCACGGTCGTCAACAGGCTGGTGGCCCCCACCGTATCGAAATTGGTGACGCTCACTTCGAATCTGTTGTGCGAGTCGTTCCATCGGTAGCCGGTTGCCTGGTCTCGAACGATCTGGCGGTGGTTGTCGCGAAAGAAGGTGCGATTCATCCCCAGAGGTTCGAAGATCCTGGCTTCCGTGAATTCCCGCAACGTCTTGCCGGTTGCTTTCTCGACGATCTGTCCGAGGAGGGTGTAGCCCGTATTGGAGTAGAGGTATCGCTGGCCGGGGGGGAAGTTGAGGTCGCGTTGCAGCGTCACCATCGAAATCACATCCTCGTCGGTGATCAGGTCGAGCGAATAGCGCCACCCGGCCAATCCCAGAAGCGACCACTGATCCCGGAGCCCGCTGGTGTGGTGAATCAGGTGACGGATGGTGATGGGCTGCTCGAACTCGGGTACTTCCGCGAGGTGGTCCTGGATGGGGTCGTCGAGTGTGAGCCTGGCCTCCTGAGCAAGAAGTGCGATCGCCGCCGCGGTGAACTGTTTGGAAATGCTGGCCACGTGAAAAACCGAATCGGTCCGTATCGGGACATCGTAGTCGAGGTTGGCCATCCCGTAGGCGTTCTTGTAAACAACCTCCCCTCTCTCGATGACTGCCAAACTGCAGCCCGGACTGTTGGTCGAGTCCCAGCGCGAAAAGACGTCGTCAACCCTGCTTTCCAGCGAAGGGACAGCTTCGGGGATTTGAGCCTGCAGGGCCGGAGCACTCAGGTTCAAAAGAACGAAAGTCAACAAGAAGCGGACAGCGTACATGGGGGCCTCCTTGCAGAAACGCAGGCCGATGATAGCACCGCTGTCCGTTCCTGCTTTCCGGGCCCGCCATCCGGCGACGATCAAGGCTCTTTCTCGTGCCGGTCGGTTTGCCCGTTGTCGTAGTGCCCGATGACTGCGACGGCCTTCCCCTCGCGACGGACCACCTCGATTCGGAAAAAGGGGATTTCCTCGAAGCCGAAAAGATCTTCCTTCATGGCAACCATGCGGTGCCAGGGGCCGTCGTCGCGCTGATAATAGAGGCCGCCCTCACGAAAGGTGATGCGGCGCGGTCCGTATTGACCTTCATACTCGCGCATCAGCGCCTCGGACAGCTCGACAGGGTGAAGCCGTGCTTCCAGGTCTTCCCGGGCCCAGCGCAACTGGGCCTTTTGGCGGGGATTGTCGGCCTTCGCCTCGAGCATGTCCAAAGCTGCCAGTTGGGCGCGCTCCAGAGCTTCCCCCGCGGGACACTCGATGTCGGGCGTCACTCCGGTCCCTTCCCAATTCGTCCCGGTCACCGGATTGATGGCGCGGCCCTGGGGCAGCCAGACCATGAATTCCTCGTCGACCGCTTTGGTGCCGCCGGGGTGGGCCCCGCCGCCGCTGGTTTCGCCCACCACGGTCGCCCGCTTCATGTTCTTGAGGTTGTAGGTGAACTCTTCGGCCGCCGAAAAAGTGCGTCCGCTGGTCAGAACGAAAACCGGAACCTCGGGCTGCCGTTTTCCGGGCACATAGGGGAGCGTCCAGGTTTGAGTCGTTTCATCCTTTGGGCGCCAATAGAAGCTGTTTAGATGCTGGGGCTCGCCGTCAAAAAGATAACTGCTGAGGATCTGAATCATCCTCGGACTGCCTCCGCCGTTTCCTCTCAGGTCGATGATCAGGGCGTCTGTGTGGGCGAGGAAGTTCATCGCCGCCACCGCCGTTTCGCCCGCCTCCTCCAGTCCGGAGAATCCGGTGAACTCGAGGTAGCCGAGATTGCCGGGAAGAATCTCGACACGACGAAACCCGAAATTGCCGCGGCGGCTCTCCTCGAGCATGAGCGCTCTTTGCGCCGGATCGGGTTCACCCTCGACGGCGTTGAGCAAACGTCTGGCACGGTCGGGAGCATGACTGACTCGAAGGTGCTTGTCCTTGCTGACGGACTGGAGGTCGGCTGTCAGCTTTTCGGCGAACGCAGGCCCTTCGACGATTCCCGAGTAAGCTCCAGACTCGAATTGGCGGCCCAGGTGTTCCGCCATCCTGGCGGCAGTCTCCGGATACACGTAGTTCTCGGCCAGCAATCGATTGATCCCGTCGATGACTTTCCGCTGGCGCTCCGAGTCGAGGTCGCCCGCAGACAGCGGAACCCAAACCACAAAAAGCAAAACTGCAAGTGCGCGAATTCTCATTTCCCCTCCTTATCAGGCAGCTCGATACCCGTTTAGACGCCGGAAGCTCTCGGAAAGACGATTTTTTGCGGCTCAAAATGTCTTGACGGTCGGCCGCAAAACGAGTCTGATGAAGAGCAGTCCACTTCTGGAGGCAAAAAGATGAGAACTCTACTTTCGGCAACGGTTGTTTTGTTGGCCATCGGCTGCGCCCCTCCTCCACCCGCGGGACCCGACCCGGGGGAGGTGCAGGCCGCCATCGACGAG
>JBFGHF010000089.1:0-10022 GCA_041578355.1 Acidobacteriota bacterium | reverse complement strand
CCTGGCGGGGGTTCTAGTGAAACAGGGCAAGCTCGAGGAGGCGGCGGAGCAGTACCGGGCCGCTCTGAAGCTTTCGCGTCAGAGGTCCGAGCGGCAGGAGAACGCTTCCCACTGGCTGCTGATCCCGCCGGCCATGAAGGAACGGCAGGAATCGGCCAGCCCCGACGTCATTCTCTGCAATCTGGGAGATGTGCGGCTCACCCAAGGTCGCAGGGAAGACGCCCTGCAGCTCTTCGGCGAGGCTCTGGAGGCAAATCCCGACTCGGCGCGGGCGCGCACCAACCGGGGTTCGACTCTGATCGAAACCGGCAACCTGCAGCAGGGAATCGCCGAGCTGAAGGAGGCCGTGCGCATCGATCCCGACTATTCCTACGCCCACTTCAACCTGGGAGTCGTTTGGGCCCGGCAAGGGAAGTTCGACGAAGCTCGCGCCGCCTTCGAAAAGGCTGCCCGAAGCTCGGATCCAGCCCAGCGAGCCAAGGCGGAGGCGGCTTTGCAACAACTGTTGCGCTAGGGCCCCGGGTCGAAACAAAGTTCCGAGGTCGCTTCGCTGCTCTTCACAGGAGGCGGAACGCGGTCGATAGGCCCGTTGTGCGCCGGGCGACTGAGACGAGAGCGAGACCGAGACCGAGAGCGAGAGCGAGAGCGAACGGATCATTGTGTGGATAAGCCTATCCGAGGGGTGTGGTTGCAGCTTCTCGCTCGCGCTCTTGCTCCCGCTCCTCGCTCTCGAAAGACGCGATCATTCCTTGACGATCACGTCGACGTGCTGAACCATGTTGTTGCCCATGCCCTGGTAGTTCCAGGGTTGCTCGAGGGGCTGGGTGTTGCCGGCTTCGTCGCTGGCTCGGACGCAGAGCGTGTAACGGCCGGGCGACGCGTTCCAAGGGCAGGCCCAGCGTTGCCAAGTGAAGGGCGCCGGTTGGGGTTCGAGCTGCCCCGCCGTCCAGCTCTCCCCGCCGTCGCTGCTGAACTCGACGCGGACCACCCGCCTGTCCCCGGCCCAGGCGCGGCCCTGAATCTCGACGGTGCCTGGCTCGAGCAGCCGCACCCGAGTCAGAAAGTCGGGGATTCCCGGAGGAATCATCAGCGAGCGAACCCGAATTCGATCCACCGGGTCGCCCGGCTCGTCGGGTCCTTGGGCGTAACGATAGGTCCGCTCCATCTGATAGCCATGGAAAGGGCGATCGACGACCTCGATCTGTTTCAGCCATTTGACATTGGTCATGCCGTACCAGCCGGGAACGACAAGCCGCAGCGGGTGTCCGTGTTGCGGGGGAAGCGGTTCGCCGTTCATTTCGTAGGCCAGGAGAACTTCCGGGCGGAGGGCCTCGCTTAACGGGAGACTGCGCTGGTAATCCTGGATCTCGGACCCTTGCACTCCCCGGTCGGCGCCGCTGAAAACGACTTCCCGCGCTCCCGCGTCCACCCCCGCTTGGTGCAGCACGTCGGCCAGCGCGACGCCCGTCCAGCGGGCCGTGCCGATGGCTTCGACCAGCCACGGTTGACTGATCGGACGCGGTCGGAGCAGGGCCCGGCCGTTGCCGGCGCATTCCATGGTCACGGTCTGAGTCACTTCGGGGTGCTTGCGGATCTCCTCCAGGGAAAGTCGCAAGGGGCGCGATACCAGCCCTGCGACTTTCAAAGACCAATCCGAGGCGGGAGCGGGGATATCGAAATGAATGAGTAGATAGTGAAGCCCCGTCGGCGTCAGGTCGTAGCGAAGCGCCTCCAGCGGCATCCCCCGGTTGCGAAGGGCCAGCTGGAGTTCTTGGGGAAAAATGGTCTCGTCGCGCGCCAACCCGCTGCCGTCGCCGACGGGAGGCCAGAGAAACTCGTCGGACATCGGGCTCAGCTTAGCAAATCGAGTTGCTGAGTCGCGGGGGCCGCGTCTGAAAATCGTTCCAAGGGGGAGAGTTGTCGGACCCGGAGCCGGGAGCACCCGCTTCGACCGGTGAGTGGTGAAGCAGTCGGCGAGCGCTCGCGGCTTGGGATTATCAGACGATACGGTCTGTGGGAAGCGAGGACCCTATTCCTATTCGTCTCCCTGCAGAAGTGCCGTCGCTGATGGAGCGTAGTCGCCCCAAAGTATGCCGGTTGCCCAGCTGAAGTCGGTTTGTTGGATGGTGTCGGCCCAGAGCACGGCATCGGCCCAGAGCACGGCGTTGCCGTTGAAGACGTCGCTGTCCGTCCATGCCGCCGCGTCTCCCCAGAGAATCCCGTTGCTCCAAAGCTCGTCGGGATCGAACACTCCGTCGGCCCAAAGGACGGCGGAAGGATCGAGATGGTCGGCCCAGAGCACGGCGTTACCCCAAGTGGGCAAATCGGAGCTCTCGACCAAGGGGCTGTAGAGAATCTGGTTGCCGAAGGCCACCGCGCCGCCGGCCCACACCTCCTCGCCGTCGAGGAGCCAAAACGGTGAGACTCCCTCAGAGTTCACCTTGCCTTTTTTCGGGTTGGTGACTTCAGCCATTTCCACGGCCGTCTTCACGTTGAGCAGCCCGTTGCCCTGCTCGATCATTTCCAGGTTGGTCAGCTTGACGGCGCTCAGCATGAGCATCATTTTCACGGCCGCGGGGGTCAGATTTTCGACTTCCTGGATCATCAGCGCGGCGGTCCCCGACACGAAGGCCGTGGCCATGCTGGAGCCGCTCAGCTCGATGTAGCGGTCTTTCTTGATGGTGTCGGATTCTTCCACCACGGAGTCGGGGTGGTGTTCGTGGATCCAGGTATCGTTGGCCAACAACGAGGAGATGGCATTGCCGGGCGCCACCAAGTCGGGCTTGAAAAAGCCGTCTATGCTGGGGCCGCGCGAGCCGTAGGTGGTGGCGATGTCGTCGCTGTGGGTTGCAGTTCCGCGGGTGTTGACCGGGCTTACAGTAATCACCGTCGGCTCAGTCCCGGGGCTGGTGATCCCTCCCGCGATATAGGGATGATCATCGGTTTTTCCCAGATTGCCCGCCGATACCACGGTCACGATGCCCGCGTTGACCATCTGTCGGACGGCCTCGCAGAGAGGGTCGTCCAGGTAGGACTCGACGGCGGGATGGCCGAGGGAAAGATTGGCCACGCGAATGTTGTACGATCTCCCGTTCTCGATCGCCCAGTCGATCGCCCGGATCAGGTTGCTGGTTTTGCCGGTGCCGTCTGCGCCGATCACCTTCAGGTCGATGATGTTGGCGCCTTGGGCGACGCCCACATGCTCTCCGAGCGATTTCTTTCCGTCACTCATAAGGATGCCGGCGACGTGAGTCCCGTGACCGTACTCGTCGATGCCCTCCCGTTTGTCCTCATCGATGACGACGGCCTCGCCCGAGGTGAAATCCACCGTGGCGAGAATCTGCGCCGAACTGAGGTCCGAAGTGACCTCTACCCCGGAATCGAAGACGGCGATGCCGACCCCCGACCCGGTTTGAGAAACCCTGTCCGCTCCAACGGTGCGGATGTTGGCGTTGGGTGGCATCCGATCGGGCGGCTCGCTTTCCTCGGTCGTTCCGACCTTCTTCTTCCCTGCGGCCCGAAGAGGCATGTCAATCGTCACATACTCAACCAGATTCGATTCCAGCAGGGCGGCAATCTGTTGAGGAGCCAAGCGAGCCGTATAGGCGTGCACGCTCGAGAGCATGTGCCGGCGGCTCGAAGCCGATTCCTCCCGTTCCCGCTCGTCGGCTCGGAAGAAATCTTCTTGAACGCGAACGATCACCGGCAGCGTTCCGTCTTCCACTATCGGCAGCAACACGGGAGGCACGGTTTGACTTTCCAGGCTCTGCAGCAACACCGGCGATATTTTTTCGTACCTGAATCGGTGTGACTCGCGATCCTCGCTCGGGAGCTGTCCGTAGAGCAGCGGGATGGCGATCGCGGTCACCACCGACTTCAGCAAGAAACCTTTTTTCATTTTTGTTGTCCGTTCCAACTCAACCTCCAGCAGCCTGCAGCAGCCTGTTTGTGAGGCGGATCGACCTTGACCTCGAGCAGGATCGGTGGGCGGTTGCTCTCGCCGAACCGAACGCCCGTGTCGGGCTTCCCGTAGCAAAAGGTGTGCCAGAGGCAGAGGAAGTCGAGATTGCGTTGTGGCGGCTATCACGGGGCGGGAAAAGGAGCCAAGAACGTCAAAGAGCAGACAAAGAGTCAAGCTGCTGACGGCCGGGAAGGGGTGTGGGGGGGTGAGGCCCGAAGTGGAGGCTAGTGATAGCGAGCGACCTCATAGCGCCGAGAGGTCTCCTAATCGTATTCGTAATCGTAATCGGCCGCTTTCCGAGATCAATCAGAAGAGCAAGCCTTTTTCCCGATTCTCGGCACCTGCTGGCGCCCGCGGTTCTCCTATTCGTACCTCAGTGCCGTGACGGGCTCCACTCGGCTGGCGCGTCGGGCGGGAAGGTAGCAGGCCAGCAAAGCCACCAGAACAAGGACCAGGGGCACGGTGAAGAATGTCAGGGGATCTCGGGCGCCAATTCCGTAAAGCAAGCTGGAGATGAGTGCCGTCGAACCGAATGCCGCCGCCACTCCGATGGCGACTCCCACCACCACCAGCAGCATGCCGCTTCCCACGACCAGGCGGAACACCTCGGACCGATCGGCGCCGAGGGCCATGCGAATGCCGATTTCGCGGGTGCGCTGAGCGACCAGGAAGGTGACTACTCCGTAAAGGCCGAGGGCCGAAAGGAGCAGCGCCGCCAGGGCAAAGCAGAAGAGGAGCGTCATGGTGAAACGCTGGCGGCTCAATGAGGCGGACAAGGTCTCGTCCAGGACCGCGATGTCGAAGAGCGCCAGATCCGGATCGATTCGCCAGATGATGCTCTTGACGGCGGCGAGCAGGCTCTCCGGCTCGTTTTGCGAACGGTAGGCGAGGCTGAACCCGCTCATCGGGTTTTGGCGGAAGGGAAGGTACATGGCCGGGTAGCTGCTCTGCGCCAGTCCCCGGAAGCGGACGTCCCCCACCACCCCGACGATTTCGCGCTCGGCGCCGTAGATGAGGATGCGCTCTCCCAGGGGCTCTTCCTGGCCGAAATAGTAATCTGCGAAAGCCTCGTTGACGATCGCGACGAGCGGGTGGGCATCGTCGTCCTGGCGGGTGAAAAAGCGGCCCTTGCGCAGAGGTATTCCGCAGGTTTGAAAAAAGCTCTCGCTGACCGGTTGAAAATAAGCTTCGTCCGCGCCCTCGCGATCGGGGATGGGCTTGCCCACGACACGTGTCCTGGTTGTCCAGGCTCCGGACAGCGGATTGCTGATCGAGAGCGTGGCCGAGGTCACCCCGGGGAGAGTCCCCACCTCCTCCAGGATCCGATCCTGTAGCTGGGTCACTTTGGGCCATTTGAGGAAAGGCCAGCTGTCGGGCGCAGGGTACTTCGATTCGGGGAGCTGCAGGGTCAGCGAGAGGATGTTCTGGGTCTGCAGGCCCGGGTCTTCGCTGCTCAGGCTCCAGAAACTGCGCAGCAGCAGCCCGGCGCCGATCACCAGGGGGACGGCCACGGCGACTTCCGCGACCACCAGGCTCTTCTTGAGCCGTTGCCGCTGCAAACCTTCGCCGGCGCCTCTGCCTCCTTCCTTGAGTGAATCCTGGAGGTCGGTCCGGGAAGCGCGTAAGGCCGGAACCATACCGAAGATGAGCCAAGTCGACAGCGAGAGGGAGAGAGCGAAGAGCGTCACCGGCAAGTCGAGAGCAACGTTTTCGAGGCGAGGCAGGTTGGCCGGGCTCAAAAGGAGCAGTAAACGCGACCCCGCCCATGCCAAGCCTAGCCCCAACAACGATCCTATGGATGTCAGTACGAGGCTTTCCGCCATCATCTGGCGAATGATTCTTCCCCGACTGGCCCCCAGAGCCGTGCGCACGGCCATTTCGGCTTGGCGGGACGCACCTCGCGAAAGCAGCAGGTTGGCGACGTTGACGCACACGATGAGCAGAACGCAACCCACTGCGGCCATGAGCAGCAGCAGGGCGGGCCGCACATTGCCCACCAACTCCTCATGTAGGAGTGCGACGAAGGCCCCCCGAGCCTGGTTGTCTTCCGGGTATTCCTCCTCCAGGGCGGCCATGATGGCCGTCATTTCCTGCTGAGCTTGGTCAAGAGTGATGCCTTGCCGGGTTCGGGCTACGACGAGCAGGCTGTGTCGGCCCCGGATCATGTCGGTGTCTGTCACCGCCAGGGGAACCCAAAGCTGTATCGAATCGCCGGGCAGCCTTGCTTCGGAGGGCATCACCCCGACTACCTCGTGCGGGACGCCGTCCAGAACGATCGTCTCACCGACGATGTCGGGGTCGCCGCCGAAAGTGCTCTGCCAAACCGAGCTGTGGAGAACGGCAACACGGTCCTTGCCCGGGGTCGCATGCTCGGACGTGAAAGAACTCCCCAGCAAGGGGGCGACTCCCAGGGTTTCAAAATAGTTGACGCTGGCCCGCGCCGCCGACAACCGTCTGGGCTCGTTCAGACCGGTGACGGTTCGGTTGACCGTTTCGAAAGCGGCGATGTTCTCGAAGAGGCGGGCTCTTTGCTGAAAATCCAGATAGTCGGGTGTCGAAGCTCCTTCACGCTGGGTGCCTCGATAACGGTCGGTCTCCCAAATCACCACCAGTCTCTGGTCATCGGGATAGGGCAGAGGATCCAGCACCACTCCTTTGAGGACGCTGAAGATAGCCGAGTTGGCGCCCAATCCCAAGGCCAAAACCAGAATCGTGACGATGCTGAAGACGGGCGTTTTCCAGAGCATGCGGAAGGCCAGCCTGAAATCTTGCACAATGCCTTGCATCGGAACTCCTTTTTGTTGAAGGACCCGGGGGAAATCGTTGTTCGGCAAGGCTGGTCGGGAGGGGCCACGCAGGTCGCGCCCAAGACTGGACGGGCGTGTTTTCGGGGTGTCCTCTTCGAGTTCCAGTCGGAAGAGATCCTCGAACTCCAGGCCCAAGCCCTGCAGCAGTTTGTCGCGCGTCCTCGCCGACGGATAGGAACGCTTGCCGTTGACCAGTTGGGAGAGATGACCCTTGTCGAGGCCCAGTCTGCGTGCCCAGTGATTCTGGCTGAGGCGGCTCTGGGCGAGTACTCCGGCAAGCCGCCGATGGTCGAGTCTGACTCTCACGATTCCTTCACCGCCCCGGACTTTCGTCTACAGAATAGAAGGCGGGAGGCCGCACCCGTCAAGCGGGAATCGCACAAAGTGTTGGCAATCGTTGGCAGGGGAACTTGCCGGGCGGAGTTTTCGTACACTTTCGTATCGGAATTATGAAGATGTGACTCGGGAGGAATCAGCGATGCGTACAGTGGCTTTGTTTTTCAGGACACTTTCGGCGGCTCTGCTCGTGATCTTTCTGGCCGGCTGCGTGATGAGCTTCACGGGAGAGGCCGGCTCGGGCACCGTGGTGACTTTCGACTCCGACGTTTCCGGCTTTCGAGGCGTCTCGGCCGGTTCCGGCTGCAAGCTCACCGTGGTGCAGGGCGAGGGCTACTCGGTTGTGGTCCGGGTGGACGACAATTTCCGAGACCGCGTCCGGGTGGAGAAAGACGGCTCGACGCTCCGGCTCGGCCTGAAAGGGTGGGGCTTCGGCCGCAAGACTTTCGAGGTCGACGTGACGATGCCCGAGCTGGAGGGCCTGAGTCTGAGCGGCGGGTCGCGCGGCGACGTGCAGGGATTTGAAAGCGAGCAAAGCAGGGAGATGAGCCTCTCGGGCGGCAGCCGACTGACGGGCGCGCTGAACTCGGGCGATCTGGCGATCTCCATGTCGGGCGGCGCCAGGGCGGAGTTGGCCGGGCGCGGCGCAGACTTGTCGATCGACGGAAGCGGCGGCGCCAGCGCGGATCTGAGCGATTTTCGCGCGGCCAGCGCGGAGGTGAGCCTCAGCGGTGGCAGCTCGGCCCACGTCAACCTCGACGGCGAACTGCGCGGCGGCGTCAGCGGCGGGGCCGCCGTCTACTACTCCGGCAACCCGTCTCGGATCGACGTCTCCAAGAGCGGCGGCGGCCGGGTGGTGCAGAGATAGGTCGTTGATTGCTTTGCCCGGAGTGGCGCGCTAGTGGCCGTCGAAATTTGCACTGATGGCACAAGAACCCTGGAGTGCGGCAGCGGCAGCTGCCGCTTTGCATCTCGAGACATTGGGCGAATGTAGTTTGAAACAAGAAGTTTAGAAAAAGGGCGGAAGCTCCGCGTCCGGTGCGCTTCCGCACTCCAAGGCAGACCGGCCACTTCGGCTCATTGGGAGACCGGCGCCCATTCTTTCCCCTGGCGGACTAACCCGATCCTTCCTGCTACAATTCCAGTGGACTTTAATCAACGGCAGAAACCACCTTGCCTGGGGAGGACATTGATGACCAAAGCACCAAAAACGAGAAGAGAATTCCTGAGGGCGGTCGGCGGCTCGGCGCTGGGGGCGACCGTGCTTCGTCCCGAAGAATTCTACGAGAGCCTGCCTCAATCTATGGCGGCCAACGACCGTATCCAGATCGCGACGATCGGTATGGGGATCATCGGCTTCATCGACACCGACACGGCGCTGCAGGTGCCGGGCGTCGAACTGGTGGCGGTGGCCGATTGCTACGACGGACGGCTGGAGCGCGCCAAGGAAGTCTACGGGGACCAGGTCCACACGACGAAAGACTATTGGGAGATTCTGCAGCGCGACGATGTCGACGCTGTTTTGATCTGTACGCCCGACCACTGGCACCAGCGCATGGCCATCGAAGCGCTCCAGGCCGGCAAGGCCGTCTACTGCGAAAAGCCGATGGTGCAGAAGGTGGAGGAAGGCGCCGCCCTGGTGGCCGCGGAAAAGCAGACCGGAGGGATCATCGAGATCGGAAGCCAGGTGGCCAGCGACCTGTTGACCCTCAAGGCGCGTGAGCTCTACCGCGACGGCGCCATCGGCAAGCTCAACATGGCCGACATCCTGATTTCGCGGAACTCCGCCATCGGAGCCTGGCAATACTCGATCCCGCCCGATGCCTCAACCGAGACCATAGATTGGGACGGCTTTCTGGGGCACGCGCCCAAGATCCCCTTCGACGCCGACCGCTTCTTTCGCTGGCGCAAGTACTGGGATTACGGAACCGGCGTGGCGGGCGACATGTACGTCCACCGCTTCACCGCGCTGCACCGCATCCTCGACAGCAACGGACCCAACAAAGCCATGGCCACCGGAGGCACCCGCTATTGGACCGAGAAGCGGGAGGTCCCCGATCTGATCCTGGGGCTTTATGAATATCCCGAGACCGAGACTCATCCGGCTTTCACCCTCTCGCTGGGTGCCAACTTCGCCGACGGGGGGCACGGTCCGGTGTTCCAGTTGATCGGAGACGAGGGAATCATGACGATTCGGGGCAACAGCGTGCACGTGCGCCGCTCCGGAGACCGGCGCGAGAGCCTTTCCGAACTCGTCGAAGGCTACAATTCGGTACAGACATTTTCCAAAGAGCAACGGGAAGCCTTCATCGCCGCCTACAAGACCGAGCATCAGGCTGGAAGCGAGCCCGTCGATCATGAGTTGGCGGGCGAGTTCGAATACGAAGCGCCGCGGGGCTACGATGCCCGGGTAGATCACTTCCGAATCCTCTTCCGCGCCATGCGCGGCGGAGAACCCGTGGTCGAGGACGCCAGTTTCGGATTTCGTGCAGCCGCCCCGGCCGTGCTGGCCAACAAGTGCTACCTCGACGACCGGATCTACCACTGGGATCCGAATGCGATGAAGCTGGGTTGATGGGTCTGTGGGTCCGTGGGTCTGTGGGTCCGTGGGTCCGTGCCTTCCTGGGGCCGTGCGTGAATCGTAATCGGCCCCTTAAGCGCTCTTACCTAAGAACCCACGAACCTACAAACCTACGAACCCACGAACCCACGAACCTACCTCTGATACTCCACCACCGCCCTTTGGTGATCGCGGTAGTTGGTGGAGAAGATGTGGCTGCCGTCGTTTCGGGAAACGAAATAGAGAAAGGACGTTTCCTCGGGCGCCAGGGCCGCCTCGATGGAGGCCAGGCCGGGATTGGCGATGGGGCCCGGAGGCAGGCCTGGATAGAGGTAGGTGTTGTAGGGGGAATCGAGCT
>JBFGHF010000088.1:0-10028 GCA_041578355.1 Acidobacteriota bacterium | reverse complement strand
TCGAGCTGCAGCCGGGCTTTGCCATCGAGTTGGCGGCGGCCGAGCCTTTGATTCGAGATCCCATCGCTCTTTCCTTCGACGAGAAGAGCCGCCTTTACGTCCTGGAGATGCCCGGATATTCCGAAGAGCGGGACGATCGGCTGGGAGCGGTAAAACGTCTCGAAGACCGCGACGGCGACGGGTTTTTCGAAACCGCGACGACCTTTGTCGAGGGGTTGAGCTGGCCGACCGGATTGATCTGGGCCAACGGCGGAATCTACGTCGGGCAAGCCCCCGAACTTCTCTTCTTCGCCGACCGCGACGAGGACGGCCGGGCGGATTCCAAGGAGGTGGTTTTCACGGGCTTCGGGACCGACAACGTCCAGGGTCTTTTGAACGGCTTTGCCTGGGGGGTCGACAACCGCGTCCACGCTTCGGCAAGCTTGTCCGGAGGATCGATCAACCGTCCCGGCTCGAAGCAACCCACTCTCGAACTGCGGGGCCGCGATTTCGCTTTCGATCCCCGCTCCCACTCGATCAGCGCCGAGAGTGGTGGAGGTCAATACGGTCTGGCACTCGACCCCTGGGGCCGCAAGTACGTCTGTCACAACAGCGACCACGTCATCGCCATCGTCTACGACGACCGCTACACGGCCCGCAACCCCTTCTTGAAAGCCCTCCGCCCCGCACAGAGCGCCGCCGCCGAGGGCCGACAGGCGCCGGTGTTTCGAGTCAGCCCCGTGGAACCCTGGAGGACGGTCCGGACTCGCTTGCGGGTCAAGGGTCTGGTGGGAGGGCCGATCGAAGGGGGAGGAACCGCCTCCGGCTATGTCACGGGAGCGTCCGGGATCACCGTCTACAAGGGAGACCTCTTGCCCCCCGACTGGCACGGAGACCTCTTTACGGGCGAGGTCTCGAGCAATGTCATTTTGCATTCCAGACCGCAAGTCTCCGGAATCGGGGTGACCGCCAGTCGCGTGGAGCAAGGGACCGAGTTCCTGCGCTCCACGGACAACTGGTTTCGGCCTGTCTTTCTGGCGAACGGGCCCGACGGCGCCCTTTACCTGGCTGACATGTATCGCGAAGTGGTCGAGCACCCGGCAAGCCTCCCCCCGACCATCAAACGTCACCTCGACCTGAGCAGCGGGAGCGATCGGGGCCGCATCTACCGTATCGTGCCCCGGGGGGGCCCGCGCCGTCCCTGGCCTGAAATCGGTCGGGTCTCGACCAAGCAACTCGTTGAGCTCCTTGATCATCCCAACGGCTGGCATCGGGAAACCGCTTCGAGACTGCTTCATGAGCGTCAGGATGAAGGCGCCGTTGCTGATCTCAGGCTCCTGTCTCGTGAGGGGACGAGCGCCGCCGGACGTCTGCTGGCCCTTCATACCCTACGAAGCCTTGGCGCTCTTCGTCCGGGCGACCTCTCCGCCGGATTGGCCGATCCGGACGCGCGGGTGCGAATCCAGGCCTTGATTCTGTCCGAGCCGTTGCTAAACGTTTCTCCCCAGGTCCTCGAGGCGGCCTTGAAAAGGGCCGAAGACGAAGATCTCCGCGTTCGCTTTCAGGCGGCGTTCTCGTTGGGTGAAGCGACCTCTCCCGGCCGTCTCTCGGCTTTGGTCTCCTTGCTCGAGAAAGACGGCGGCGATCCTTGGCTGCGGATGTCGGTGATGAGTTCACTCCGTGGCGACGCCGTGGAGTTGTTCCAACGTCTACTGCAGTCGAGCAGGCTGGAGGGCGCCGAATATCGCGCAACGGTTCTGACCGAGCTGGCGCTTCAAGCCGCGGCGGGCGCTGCTGCGGCGGACCTCGCCTCTCTGGTTTCCCGCATCGAGCAACAGAACTCGTCGAACCCGCATCTGGCCGAGGAGTTGGCCCGAGGCCTGATGCGCGGCGTGGAGCGTTCCGAGCGGGAGAGCGAGTTCCTGCAGGTCGCGGCGCAGCGGCCGCTTTTCAGCAGGGTCGTGTCCGGGATGGTGGACCGGGCCATGACTCGAGCCGGGGACGTCGAAGCACCAGCCGACGAGCGTGTCTCGGCCTTGCGCGATCTCGGGTTCGGATCGTTTGCAAGTGCGTCTCCGCTCCTGCTCGAGGTCTTGGGAAGCGGAGATGCGTTCGAGGTTCAACTCGCCGCGCTGCAAACACTCTCGTCCTTCCGGTCTGCAGAGATCGCTGAAAGGATCATCGGCCGCTGGGCCAGCCTGAGTCCCGACCTGCGCAGTCACGCTCTGGAGGCCCTGCTGGCCCGGAAGCAGCGGATCGAGTCACTGCTGAGAGCCATCGAGGAGGGCCGATTCAGCACCATCCATCTCGACTCCACTCGGACCCGCCAGTTGTTGGCCCACCGCGACCCAACCATCCGTCAGAGGGCCGCCCGGCTGTTCCGCCGGAGCGCCAGCCTGCCGGATCTCGAGGAGCAGATCCGGCGCGTGCTCCGCCTCAGCGCTTCTCCCCAAGAGGGAAAGGCGCTGTTCCGAGAGAACTGCTCCCAATGTCATCGTCTCGAGGGGACCGGATTCGAGGTGGGGCCCGCTTTGACTACTTACGCCGGAGGAGGCGGTGAAAAGCTCTTGACCAACGTGCTCGACCCCAATCGCGAGCTCAACCCGCGTCATGTTTTCTATATCGTTGAGACCAGCGACGGCGAGTCCCACTCTGGAATCATCGCCGCCGAGAGTCCAGCCAGCGTGACGCTGCGGCGGCCCAACGGAGTCGAAAAGACGATTCTGAGGCGCCATGTCTCGCGAATCGAAAGCCTGGAGGTGTCGATCATGCCTCAGGGTTGGACCGAAATCGTCGGCGAACAAGGGCTGGCGGATTTGACCGCCTACATCACCGGGCTGGATTGAAGTCATGAGACATCCATCTACACGACAACGCAACGAGCTTTCGCGACGAGATTTCCTGGTGGTGACCGCGGGGGCCGCCGCCTCGGCCGCATGCGCCGCCGCTGTGGCGCCTCGCGAACGGATCTACTTCGACATCCACACCCACCTGGGTCAACGTTGGGGCCAGCGCGAAGCCCTTTCCGTGAAAGCCCTGCTGGGTTGGATGGACGAAAACTCGATCGAGCAGGCCGCGGTTCTTCCGCTCATCGCGCCCGAAGCCTGGGACCATCCCCTCACCACCGATTACGTCCTCGAGCAGACGCGTCCCCACCGCGACCGCTTGATCCCGTTTTGCGACATCGACCCCAGAACCATCAACCTCGAAACATACCAAGCCAAGCGGGACCTCCTCAGCGGCTATCGGGAGGCCGGGGCCAAGGGCTTCGGAGAGCACAAGGTCGGCGTCAAGATCGACGATCCGCGCAACCTCGAGCTGTTCCAGGCCTGCGCCGAGGTGGGACTCCCGGTGCTTTTTCACCTCGATTCTCATCGCAATATCGACGAGCCGGGGCTGCCCGGCTTGGAGCGGGTCCTGCGGCAGGTTCCCGACGTGCCTTTCATCGGTCATGGCCCGGGATGGTGGGCCTCGATCGGCGGCGGACTGAAAGCGGAGGAGCTCAGTTCCTATCCCGAGGGGAAAACCCCGCCGGGAGGCGCCCTCGACAGACTGATGGCTGGCTATCCGAATCTTTACGGCGACCTTTCCGCCGGCAGCGGCGCCAACGCCATCTCGCGGGACCGCGAGTTCGGAAGGGAGTTTCTGATCCGGCGCGCCGAACGGCTACTCTTCGGCAGCGATTACCTGCAACCCGGCCAGGAGATCCCCCAGTTCGATCTGTTCGACAGCCTGGATCTCCCCGCCGAGGTTCGAGCCAAGATCTTCCGAGAAAACGCCAAGCGTCTGCTGGGGCTCTAGCACAGCGCAGTTCGTCTTCGTTCTCACGGGCGTGTTGCCCAAATCGCGCACTACCGTAATTCCGCGCCGGCAACCCTTGACATAGCCGCGTTCGTGAGAACGCGGACAACACTTAACGGCAGTTCGTCTTCCGTTCTCACCTACGAAGCTCTCAGGGTAGCCCGCACCCGAACGGGGCGACACACCTTCACCAACGCAGCTCGCAAAGTCCGTCACCTCTCGGCAGCGATCGGTCGTCGCCCTGCACTTATCAGCGTTTGACCCGGAATCAGGCTGTCGCTATAGTGCCAAGTAAAGTTAGCTTACATTACGTCACGTTGTCCGGCGCTTCGCTCGGGTCGCGGGCCGCTGCTGGTTGGTCTCAGACCGCTCGCCGGAACACAAAGGACTGGGGGGCAAGATGGCTCATCAGCCGACCTTGGTTTTTTCCTACCTGGCGCTCAGGAAGGTCATTGGGATTCTGGGCACCGCCTTTCCCTTCGTATTGGCTTTGGGCGCTCTCTTCTTCTTCCGGACCGGGCTGCAGGATTCCCTGAGCAGTTACTACCACACCGACATGCGCGACGTTTTCGTCGGCACGCTCTTCGTTATCGGGTTCTTTCTGCTTTCCTACAAGGGATACGAACGAAAGGACGACATCGCCGGCAATCTAGCCTGCGTTTTCGCCGTGGGACTGGCGCTGTTTCCGGTGGACGCGGGCGAAAAAGGCGGCGCCGCTACAAACTCGCTGGTGGGAATCCTCCACTATGCGTTCGCCTTGCTGCTCTTTCTGACCCTGATCTATTTCGCGCTCTTTCTCTTCACCAAGATGAGCCCCAAGCGCGAGCCGACTCCCAAGAAGTTGCAGAGAAACATGGTTTACCGGGCCTGCGGATACGTGATGAGCGGCTGCGTGCTGTTGATGATCCTCTACGTGCTCTTTCTGGACGACGCAGTTCCGGATTTGCGCGCCTACGCACCAATCTTCTGGCTGGAAGCGTTTGCAGTAATCGCATTCGGAATCTCCTGGGCGACCAAGGGCGAGGCGATCTTGAAGGACGAGGATTGACGGGCCTCGATTGTCGGGGGATGGGCCAAACTCCCCAATCCGTCACTGCAAAAGCCCCCAAAAAGAAGACTCCGCAACACCCCGAGGACCTCCAAGTTCGCGCCAACTCATGATTCCCCACTCGGGAATGTTTATTGCTTGATTGACATATAATAGGGGAGTTCATTCCCTCAAAGAGCGGCTTCAGCCCAGGAGGTACCCATGTCTATCTGGCGCACCAGGGACATAAAGATCCGGAAGGTCATCCTTCATTCCCTCCCCCGCGACAAACCTTCACCGACCTTCTCGGAAGCGGCCATACCCGGGGACAGCGATCCGAGAATCTTCGATTACTTCAGGCGTCACATTGAAAACTCTCTTCAGGACGAGGACGCCATCACCGCCAAGTTCCGCGACATCGAAGGAAAGTCGGCTCGAATCTGCCAGGGGCTGCTTTCCGCGGAGGGCGATTTGGTCTCAGGATCGGCCATCCTGGCCACATCGCTTCATCAATTCCTGAAGAAACGGGAGAACATCGCTTCCGGCGACCTGGCGGTCGTGCTCTACTCCGGCCGCGAGAAGGGCAAAGAGCAGGATTACCTCGCACTCCTCAAATTGGATCCTTCCATCGGTTTTCGCCGCGTCATCGAAACCTCCCCGGGCCGGCACGCCTTCATCACGCTGAAGGTGGAAGAAGACATGCTGCCGACGACCCGGGAACGGCTCCAGAAAGGAGCTTTCATCCGCAGGCTTCCCAGGTTCGAACTGTTGGTTTTGGATCACCAGATTCGGACGGGAGAAGGGGCCGTGGCGCGCTTTTTCATGGATTTCCTGGAAGCCGACAACGCCTGGAAGGCGGAGGACGCGGCAAAGGAGCTGATCCGCACCCGAAGGACGGTCCTCAAGAAGCTGCGCCATCTGGGGCCGGAGAAACACGGAATTTTGGACGAAAGGCTTCGCCTGGGCTTGCGCGGAAGAAAGCCCGACGTTACGGAACTGACGGAAGGAATCCAGCTCGCACCGGAAGACGAAAAAAAATTGGAGGATATGCTGGACGAGCTGCCACCTCAGGCCTTGCGGGTACCTGTCAAGGTCATGCAGGAAGAGCTGGCAAAGGAGTTCGTCGTCTACCGGGGTGATCTGGGCCTTCGAGTGGAACGCCCGGTGCGCTTTCCGGCGGAACGCTTCGCGGAAGAATTCGATCAGAAAACCGGCTTCACGACCATCACCATCATCACTGAAAACTGGCAAGTCTACGGCCACCGCAGCCGAAAACCCGAGGAAGACGTCGAGATTTCGCTCAAGACGGCCTGATTCGACATGCCCCAAACAACCGAACCTCCGATCGCCCAACCGCATTCCATCCTTGAAGCGGCCCGTTTGGAGGAGCCGTGGGAACTGCTTCGCAGCTGTCTCGGCATGCACAAGATCCAGGCAGACCTTCCTCCCGACTGGCAGTGGAAGGAAGAGTTGGATTCGATCTCCACGATACGCGAGTTGACGCTGCGGGCCGAGAAGCTCCACAAGTGTGCCGGCCGGATGGCGGATCTCCTGGCTGGCTACCAAGGCGCCGTCAGCGGAGAAATCGAAAACCTCAAGGATCCGAATCACCCCTTACATCTGGCACCCGGTCTGGCCCGCAAGGAGATTCAACGTTTTCTCGATGCAACGGCAGAAAGATCCGACTACTTGGAAGTCCGGATCGAGATAGATAAACGGCGGCTCCTCGAGCAGACGGTGGGAAAGGAGCGCTTGCAGGTCCTGGGTGTCCGGCCCTTTCTCATCTTCTACGAGGAGACTTTGATCAGGGAGCTCGAGGAACAGACCCAATCTCTGGAAGACTGGTGGACCGCTCCCCACGCCCCCGCTCATCCTCGCGTCGCTTTCTTCGTTCCTTGCTGGAGACGAGGCGAGGATTCCCAGGAGCTGATCGGGCCCCATCTGGCCGTGATCGGCGGTGACCCGCTCGGAGGGTTGAAAAGGATGGAGGCGGAACTCGGCTCTGAAACAACAGGCAGCCCGACGAGCCTCTACAAGACGGCCCGCCCCCCCGTCAACTGGCAGGAGCCGCTTCGCCTGCTCACCCCGGCACATCTGGAAATCAGAGGGGGCGCAGATACGCAGGACCGGGCCGCCGATCTGCTGGGCCTGCACCTGGTCAATCTCTGCCTCATGTATACGGCCAATTGGACGCAGATCCTGCAAGGACGGCCCAACGCCATCTTCGCTGGAACCCGGGGTCACATGGAAGTGCCGCTAGCATCCTCCACGGAAATCGCTCCGCTCCACCCGGTCGGTATCCGGGCTCTGCTGCAGATCACAGAGGGTTGCTACGACGGCAAATGGAATCTGGGCCTGGCCCAGAGCGTGATCGCCGATTCGCTGCAGGAAATCGAGCCCGCTTCGAAAAGGCTGATTGGACTGGTCCGGCGTGCCCCGGCCCTCCTGCTCGAGATCCAGTCCAAATGGGCGCTTTTCCTCGCCAAGGAGCTGGGAGAGTTCGCGGTCCAGCTTCAAGCGTTGGAAGACGATGTCGCCGAAACGGTCAGAAGCTTTGCGGAGCAGACCTCCGACATGATCAAGAGTCTTTCCGAGACCGTACTGGCCACGGTGGCGGTGGTGCTGGGGTGCTTTGTGGCGGCGCTGGTGAAGGAGGAGTTCAACCCCGCCGTCCTGCTCATCGGGGCCGTGCTTTACCTTGCCTATCTCATCCTCTTCCCCCTCATCTACAGCATGCGGGCGCGCCAGCAGGCATACGATGCCCTGGAAGCCCAGTTCACCGAGAGGCGCAAACGCTTCTCCGCCCGGCTTTCCCAGGCCAAGGTGGACGAAATCGTGGGAACTCAGTTCGAGGACAGCCGCAGGCGCTTCGAAGAATGGCTGAGATTGACCCGCTGGCTTTACTGGGGCGTCATCGCCGTCTTCCTCTTGAGCATAGGGCTCTTCTGGGCTTTTGTTTAGCCGACCGCATTCTCACGGTTATATTGATCCAACCGTCTCAGCACCCCCTCGCGAGCGTAGTACCATATTCGACGGGCCGCGGCGCTCAGTCGAATCAAGCGAGTCGGCTTTGACGCAGCCGCAGCCGTGTGCGATGGTCTTCGAAATAGAGACGACGGTCGAGTAGGAAAGGCGCTGATGATGAAATTCTTCTGGACGAATCTCCTCTCCCTGGTACTGCTGCTCGGGGCCGTGTCCGCCGAGACCGAGACTGTGCAACTCTTCAACGGCGAGGACCTGGAAGGCTGGGCCCACGTGGGACCGGGGCGAGTCTACGTCGAGGACGGTCTCATCAAGACCGAAGGAGGCATGGGACTGTTGTGGTACACGCGGGAGAAGTTCGGCGACTGCACCCTTCGAGTGGTCTACCGCACCACGACCCTGGACGACAACTCCGGGATCTTCATTCGCATCCCCAAGGCTCCCGAGGATCCTTGGGACGCCGTCCACTCGGGCTACGAAGTCCAGATTCTGCAGAATTTCCCCGAGGACTACGAGCTTTCCGATCATCAACAACAACACGGCACGTCCTGGCACACCACGGGAGCCATCTACTCCATGAGCCCGGCCATCAAACAAACCCAGAAAGCCCCGGGCGAATGGAACACGATGGAGATTCAACTCGAGGCCAAGCGGACGCGGATCTATCTGAACGGTGAATTGGTGAACGACTTCCTGGAGGGTCAGGAAGTGCCGCCCAAGCAGCACTGGTACGAGCCCGAGCGCGGCCCGCGCCCCGCCATCGGCTACATCGGCATCCAGAATCACCATGAGCCGCAGACGGTCCACTTCAAGGAGATCGCCGTCATCCGCTAGCCCCGGCAGGTCTGGAGCCAGCACCGATTTGGGAGGCTGGAATGAAAAAGTTGACGGTAGTTGTAGGGGCCTTGCTGGAGGGCGCTGGGCTGACAGCGGTGATCCTGGGATCGGCCTGGGGCTGGCCGGTGGCTGTGGTCGGCTTCGTTGTCCTTGTCGCTTCCATCTTCGTACCGGCCCGAGGCTAGAGGGGACTGTTCGCCAGCCTTGTGCCGCGGCGGCGGCGTCACCCAGCTGACTTCGTCGCCCGCAGGGTGTTCGCTTTTCACGACGCGCGCCGAGTCTGTAGAATGCAGCATCGGAACGGTGTCGAAAAACACCACTGCTCCGGGGGGCTTCGTATGAAAAAACAGCGGAACTTCGATCCGAAGACTTTGGCCGTACACGCCGGGGCGTGGACAGATCAAGCGACCAAGTCCCCGCGGGTTCCGATCTACCGAACGACAGCCTTCGCCTTCGACTCGGTCGAAGAGATGGCCGACACGTTTTCGGGACTCGAGTCGCGTTACATCTACAGCCGCTATGGAAATCCCTCCAACGAAGAGGCCGAGCATCGGCTGGCGGCGCTGGAGGGTGCGGAAGGCGCCCTCACCTTCGCCTCGGGGATGGCGGCGATCACGACCTGTCTGCTGACGCTTTTGGGCAGCGGCGATCACGTCTTGGCCCAGCGCGAGTTGTATGGTGGCACCAGTGTGCTTCTCTCCACGGTGCTGCGCAAGCTGAAGATCGATTTCACGCTGGCGACGGCCCAAGAGATCGAGGCGAACTTCAGCGGCCTGCTGCAGCCCGAAACGAAACTGATCTTCCTGGAAACCCCGGCCAACCCCACTCTGGAAGTGGTGGATCTCAGCCAGGTTTGCGCCAAAGCCGGAGAGCGCGGGATCCCGGTGCTGGTCGACAACACCTTTGCCACGCCCATCAATCAACAGCCCTTGCGGTTGGGCGCTTCGATCGTCGTGCACAGCGCGAGCAAGTACCTTTCCGGGCACGGCGATCTGATCGCCGGAGCCGTGGCTTGTTCACAACCGTTCTTGAGCCAGTTGGCCAAGACACGCAAGGAGACAGGCCCGGTCCTCGACCCGGAAGCTGCCTGGATTCTGGCGAGAAGCCTGGCCACGCTGCCGCTCCGGGTCCAGGCTCAAAACAGCAACGCCGGCAAGGTCGCCGTCTATCTGCAGTCGCATCCAGCCGTCGACGCGGTCAACTATCCTGGTCTTCCGACACACCCGACGCACCGGGCGGCACGGTCTCAGATGCGCGGCTTCGGGGGGATCGTCGCCTTCGAGGTCAAGGGCGGAGCGGAAGCCGTCAGTGCTTTCGTCGACAACCTCACATTCATCAGAATGCTGCCGACGCTGGGAGGAGTCGAAACTTCGATCACCATCCCGGCCCAATCCAGCCACTC
>JBFGHF010000087.1:0-10042 GCA_041578355.1 Acidobacteriota bacterium | reverse complement strand
AAGGGCGATCCCGGACCCAAGGGCGATCAGGGCGATCCCGGAGCCCAGGGCGACAAGGGCGATCCCGGAGCCCAGGGCGCCAAAGGCGACCGTGGTCCGATGGGACCGATGGGACCGATGGGACCTCAGGGTCCTCAGGGACCGCAAGGTCCTCAAGGCCCTCCGGGTCTGAATGGGTCGCAGACCGTCACCGGCGACATCGTCGAGGTCACATCGATTTCAGAGGACATCCAGGCTTCGGTGCAGTGCCCCAGCGGCAAGATTGTCCTGCACGGCGGCGCCGACATCGTGAGTTGCTCAGGCAAGGGCTGTGGTGACGTTCACGTCAAAGAGTTCTTCTCGAGCAATTCCGCCACTCAGTGGAACGTCTTCTGGTCGGCCGGCAGCTGCGACGACGACAGCAGCAGCGACGACAGCAGCGACGACAGCGGCGATGACAGCAGCGATGACAGCGGCGGCGGTTGCTCGATCAACATCCGTGTCCGCGCCATCGCGACCTGTGTTGGGAATTAGGCGAAGCCTTCTTTCCTGACTTATCGCGCCCCGTGGCTTGGTGGTCGGCCCTGCCGCCAGGACACGGGGCGTCTTCTTTTCCGTGCCGGAAAGTCTCCCGCTCGACCTCTTGCTCCGGGGACGGGAGGGATTGCACCCCGAGCGTACTCCACACAGCAAAAAAGCGGCTTACGGATTCAGCGAGGGCGCCCCGGCGCCGTAGATTGGGGAGTGAGTCGACAACTGGGCAGTCACCCGCCCTGTTTCGCCACCCGAGCTTCGAGGTCTCGGGCCACTTGGCTCAGGGCTTGGACCTTCGAAGCCTGTACGTCCACCCTCCAGGTGTAAATCACCTCACGCTGCTCGGAGCTGCTGAACGCCACCAGGGCGATCAGATAATTCGGGGGATCGTTCTGGACGGGCCGCCATTCCCGGAATTCCAAACCGGAGAGCCCTCCCGACTGCAGCTTGGAGGCCGCCGGCGATTGGGAGAGGAGGAGTTGATAGGCCGACCCCGCCCCGGGCGTCTTCGGAGGCGGGACGTGGGGTTGGGGACCGGGCGCGACGCTCTGGTCCGCGAAAGTCGGCTCGCTTCCGGGATCGGCTTCGATGATGAAGGGTTGCTGCACCACGACGCGTGCCTGCACCCTTTTGGGGGGAGGGGGAGGAAGCTTGAAGAGCCCGGCCTGCTCATCGGTCTGGTAGAGACGCGACCATTCCGAGACCGCTTCTCCCAACAGTGTGCGCCGCAAAGACACAGAAGCCAACAGCGCCGTCGCGATTCCCAACACCGAAATCAGAATCACCAGAACCAAAACTTTCTGCCAAATGGAATAGCGGACGTGGCGCCAGGCAGACGGCTGATCGGCTGCCGCCCGACGAAGGCTTGTGGCCTGCCGCTTGAGTTGCCGGGCAGTCTCCTCGGTCAACGCTGCGGCGACTTCCTGATCGCTTCCAGGCTCCGGGGACTCGGTCATGAAGCACTCACCTCTTGCCGGGCCCGCCGGCCCGCCTTTGCTTTGAGGAAGGCGGTGATGAAGCCGTCAAGATCACCGTCCAGGACGGCGTCGACATTGCCGGTCTCCTGCTTGGTCCTGTGGTCTTTGACCATCCGGTAGGGATGCAGAACGTAGGAGCGGATCTGGCTTCCCCAGGCGATCTCGGCCTTCCCTTCCTCCAAGCGAGTCAACTCCTCCTGCCTCTTCTCCATCTCCAGCTCGAAAAGCTTGGATCGCAGGATCTTCATCGCCATGTCTTTGTTGCGGTGCTGGGAGCGCTCGTTCTGACACTGGACCACCAATCCGGTGGGCTGGTGGGTGATGCGCACCGCCGAGTCCGTCACGTTGACGTGCTGTCCTCCCGCGCCCGAGGAGCGATAGGTGTCGACCCTCAAGTCCTTCGGATCGATCACGATGTCGACATCGTCGTCGACCTCGGGCGAAACGAACACGGAGGCGAAAGAGGTATGCCGTCGGGCGCCGGCGTCGTAAGGCGAGATCCGCACCAGACGATGCACCCCGATTTCCGCGGTCAGATATCCGTAGGCGAAATCGCCCTTGACCATGAAAGTGGCCGACTTGATGCCCGCTTCGTCACCGTCCTGACGGTCGATGATTTCGGTTTTGTATCCGTTGCGCTCCGACCAGCGGAGATACATTCGAAACAGCATCTCCGCCCAGTCCTGGCTTTCCGTGCCCCCCGCTCCGGGGTGGATGGTGAGGATCGCGTTGCTGGCATCGTGCTCTCCGCCGAGCAGGGTCTTGAGTTCCGTCTGGGTGATCCACTCCTCGAGGCTGCTCAGCTCTTGAGCCAGGTCTTCGGAGACGTCCTCACCCTCCTCATGGAGCTCGACCAGAGCCTCCACATCTCCGATCGACTTGGTGCACTTTTGAGCCATGTCGAGCCAGGTTTGGAGGCGGCTTCTTTCTCGGAGAGGTTTTTCCGTTTCCTCGGGGTTGTCCCAGAAGGACGGGTCGGCAATCAGCTTCTCGATCGATTCGAGTTGTTTTCGTTTGCCGGGAAGGTCAAAGATACTCCCAGAGGTGTTCGGCTCGTTGCTGGAGGTTGCTCAACTGTTCCCGAATATTCTCGACCATCGTGATTGGCTCCTGCCGTCCCTCAAAGCCGCCGTGGCGACAAGGGCGAGAAGTGAGATGATTATAAGCGAAATCGCCGGAACGTCGCCGATCACCGAGTAGATCGAGCGATACTCCACGGCGGGGACGTCCACCAGCAGGGTGTCGGTCTCGAACAGGCCGAGCCTCCTTTCCCAACGCCCCCAAGGATCGATCAGGGCGGAGTAGCCGCTGTTGGCACAGCGCACCAGGAAGCGTCGATTCTCGAGCGCTCGAAACGCCGCCATCTGAAAGTGTTGAGCCGGAGCCGCGGTTCTTCCGTACCAGGAGTCGTTGGTGATGTTCACCAGCAGCTGGGCCCCGCGAGCCACCGCCTTGCGGGCGATCTCGGGAAAAATCGCTTCGTAGCAGATGAGCACCGAAAAGGAAATCCCGTCGAGCCGTCCCGGAGGGGTTTCCGGGTCCCCCGGCGAAAAGCTGCCCACTCCCTGAACCATCGCCTCGACCAGGCCCAGGAAGGGCCCGAAGGGCAGGTATTCGCCAAAAGGGACCAGCCGATTCTTGTCGTAGCGGTATTTCAATTCTCCCTCGGCGCCGATCAGGAAAGCGCTGTTGAAATAGCGGCGTTGTTCCGCTTCCACCGCGGTCCCGTTGAAAAGCAAGGGCACTTCGGCGCGGCTCACCAAGCCGTTCCAGAAAGTCGTGAAATAGAAATCCTGCTGATAGACGAAGGCGTTGGGCGCTTCGGGAAGCACAACCCACTGGGCCCCGGACGCCACGGCCCGGCGATACAGTTCGGGAACTCGTTCGAAGAATTCCCGAGCCAGGATTTGGCGATCGCCGGTGAGGGCGATATCGGGTTGGACCAAGGCGACTCGAAGCGTCTCGCCCCTTTGCGGGGTCCAAACGTAAAGGCGATAAAAACCGTAGAAGAGAGTCAGCAACAGGACTCCCGCCACGGCAATCGGCAGCTTCCACCCCCAACCTCGGGTGGACCAGACGACGGCGGCGTTCACGAGAACGACCAATGCGGAGACAAGATACACACCGCCGATGTCGGCGATCTGGATCATCAAGCCGAGCGGCTGCTGGCTGTAGCCGAGAGAGGCCCAGGGGAAGCCTCCGGCGATGTAATCGTTGCGGATCAGTTCCGTCAGGAGCCAGAAACCCGGGACACAAAGCAGGGCCAGTTTGGGCGAACGGGCCGCCAGCCAGCGTGTCAAGAGAGAAAACGGAAGCAGCAATCCCGAGAGTGTCAGAATCATCAGCAGGTAGAGGATGACCGCCATCGACCAAGGCAATCCTCCGTAAGCCGGAATCACTCCCGGGATCCAGTAGAGAATCCCCGCGAAATAGAACCCGCTGAAAACCAGATGTCCGATGAGAGCGCGTCTCCAGGAAGGCACACCCAGGAGAAAGCTCAGATAGGGAACCAGGGCCACCCAGGCCAAAAGAAAGAGAGACCAATCGGGAAACGACAGGCACAGGCCCGCACCACTGGCCAGCGGCCCCCAATAGCCAAAGCGGAAGCTCGGCCTCATCAGTTGGCCGGTTTCCTCCGCACCGGCTTGACGTAGGTGTGGAACCCGTCGCCGCGGAGCCTGGCGGCAAGACGGTCGGCCTCGGCCCGCGTCATTGCCTCTCCCACCCAGACCCGGAAAAAGCGGTTGCCCAGTTCGGGCTGTACGACCTGCGAGGGATAATCGTTGGCTTCCAGGCGCAGCACGATCTGCGAGGCCTCTTCACGACTGGCCAAGGCCGCCACTTGAACCGTGAAATAGCTCGCCGGCAATGGTGTCGGCTGTCGAGTGTCGGGGGATGCGGCAGCAGGCGGATCCGATCTCGCCGGAGCCCGATCCGGTCTTGCGGGAGTGGTTGCCGGCTCGGTCCGCGGCTCGGGTGGAGCACTCTCCTGATCGGGTTTCGAGTCGATTGGAGTTGCCTCTTCGGCTTGCGTTTCGGGCGCCGTTGCCGGGTCCTGCGGAACCAGCGTTTCATACAGCTCGAGCTCCGGCGTTTCGCCGCCGGTCTCGGCCGCAATGGGATCGGGTGGGAGAAACGACGGTGAGCGGAACTGCTTGCCGACGTAAACGCCGAGGACGAAAAAGACGAGCGAGCCCCCCAATACCACACTGTAGAGGCCGATCGCCTCTTTGGGAGCGAATCGATCAGCCACCCGACGGGCCGCCTTTCGGCTCGGCCTTCACCAGTCCCTTGAGCAGATCGATCGGAATCGGGAAGACGATCGTCGAATTCTGCTCCATCCCGATCTCGGTGAGAGTGGACAAATAGCGAAGCTGCATCGCCGCCGGATCTTGAGAGAGCGTTTGGGCCGCGTTGAGGAGCCGCTCGGCCGCCTGAAACTCGCCTTCGGCGTGAATGATCTTGGCTCTCTTTTCGCGTTCAGCCTCGGCCTGTCTGGCCATTGCACGCTGCATCTCGGCAGGCAGGTCGACTGTTTTGACTTCGACCATCGAAACCTTGATTCCCCAGGTGTCGGTGCTCTCATCGAGGATCGTCTGGAGCCGTTCGTTGAGTTCTTCCCGCTTGCTCAGGAGATCGTCGAGTTCCACCTCTCCCAGCACCGAGCGGAGCGTCGTTTGGGCCAACTGCGAGGTGGCGTAAAGGTAATTCTCGACAGTGACGATGGCTCGGCTGGCGTCGACCACTCGGAAGTAGACGATGGCGTTGACCTTGACAGAGACGTTGTCTCGGGTGATCACGTCCTGAGCCGGGACGTCCATGGTGACCGTCCGCAGGCTGACCCGCTCCATTCGGTAGAGCGGCCAGAGAATCAGTATCAGGCCCGGCCCCCAGGAATCGCTGACCAACCGCCCCAGCCGGAATACGACGGCTCGCTCATACTCTCGAAGTACCACGACGGCGACTTTCAAGTAGGCCACGACGAGCGCCAACAACGCGAGGATCACAATCTGCATCTCACTCCTCCTCTCCCAGTCTGGAGACAGACCGGAGACCAAGTCCCGCTGCCGCCCGCGGCTCGCTCCGCGTCATTCGAGTGGTTCGACTTCGAGCTGAAGATTGTCGGCGCGGATCACTCTGACCCGAGAGCCCGTTTCAATCGGCTCACGCGACACCGCGTTCCACCACTCGCTGTTGACGAAGACCTTTCCGCCATTTTCGTCGACTCGGCTGCGGGCCGTCCCCAAAAGACCCTCCAACCCTTCGTTGCCGGTCTGAACTCGAGAAGTCCAGTTGCGCGCCAAGACCCAGATCAGCAAAACCGAGAAGAAAGCGAAAGGAATTGCCACCAGAAGTGCCACGCCTAATCCAATCCTCAGCTCAGGATAAGGTGAATCGACGAGGAGCAGCAAGCCCAAAACCAGAGAAATCGCCCCTCCAAAACCCAGAATGCCGAATCCCTGCACCAAGCCTTCGGCGATCAACAACCCCGCCGCCAGCAAGACCAGCAGAACGCCGATGTAGTTGACCGGCAGAAAAGAAAATCCCAAAAATGAGAGTACCAGACAGATCCCTCCCACAACACCCGGAAAAATCAACCCGGGAGAACTGAACTCGAGATAGAGCCCGAGCAGGCCGATCATCCCCAGGATCGCGGCCAGGTTGGGGTCTGCGATGGCCGAAAGGATCCGCTGGCGGAGCGACATCGGGCGCAGCCGGACACTCTGTCCCCGGGTCTGCAAGGTTTGGACCTCGCCTCCGAGCCGTCGAACCTCGAAGCCGTCCAAGCGCTCCAGCAAATCCTGCTCGTTTTCAGCGATCAGATCGATCAGCCCTCCGTCCAGAGCCTCCTGGGACGTGTACGATTTGCTTTCCACGACCCCTTGCTCGGCAAGCTCGTAGTTCCGCTCGCGCCGGGCCACGATGCTGCGCAGATTGGCCAAAAGGTCGTTGACGACCTTTTCCTCCATCGTCTTGTTCTCGGCGCCGAATGGAAACACCGGGTGGGCGGCCCCGGTGTTGGTGCCGGGAGCCATCGCCGCCACGTCGGCGGAGAGCAGGATGAAGAAACCGGCCGAGGCCGCGTGGCTTCCGTTGGGCGAGACGTAGCAGACCACGGGGACTGGGGAGTTGAGGACGTCTTGAATGATCTCTTGGGTGGAGACTCCCAGACCGCCGGGCGTCGCCAGCCGCATCAGCAGCAACTCCGCTCCGCTGGCGGCGGCTTCTTCGATCGATTCACGGATGAATTGGGCCCGAATCGGTTCGATGGCCCCGTCGACTTCGATCTTGACGATCTCAGGCCGAGCCAGAACGGTGAAGAAAAACAGAACAATCAGGAGTGGTCCCCTGCGCATCGCGACCAATGTTAGCACGAGCTCTCGGAGGGGAGGCAGGGAGGGAACGACTCTACGCCGCTCGACCCCCTGTTGGGTGTGCCCCATCGGTGATCGTATAATCTCGTGCGTGGTCACGGTGCTTTTCTTTGCCTCGTTACGAGATGTCGTCGGTGCGTCAACTCTGGAGATGGAGCTGCGCGGACCGACGACAGTCGACGCCCTCTTCGAAGAATTGGCCGCTCGTTTTCCGGGACTCGCGGACTTCAGAGGAAGCCTTTTGATTGCGGTCAATCAAGAATACAACCACTGGAGCAGTGAGATCCGGGGAGGCGACGAGGTGGCTTTCTTCCCCCCCGTCAGCGGAGGTGCTTTTTGATCGATATAGTCTCCGCGCCGATCGATACCGGTCCCATCGTGCGCTCAGTGGAAGATCCCCGGGCAGGGGCCTTGGTCACCTTCGCGGGCGTGGTTCGGAATCGTGCCCGCGGCAAGAGCGTCACCCACCTCTTTTACGAGTGCTACGAAGCCATGGCGCTCAACGAGCTGAAAAAGATCCGCCAACGGGCGGTGCAACAATGGCCGATCAACGAGATGGCCATCGTTCATCGCGTGGGACGTATGGAGATCGGAGAGACGAGCGTCTTCATCGCCGTTTCCTCCCCCCACCGGGCAGCGGCCTTCGAGGCCTGTCGCTTTGCCATCGACCGTCTCAAGACCACCGTGCCGATTTGGAAAAAGGAGCACTACCGAGACGGTGAGATCTGGATCGAGGAGTATGCGGCGGGATGAAGGCGGTCGTGGTCACCATCAGTGACGGCTGTGCCAGCGGAGCGCGTCCCGATCTTTCCGGCCAGGCGTTGCGCCGACTGCTGGGTCGAAACGGATGGGAGCTTTCTCGCTTCGAGGTGGTGCCCGACGAGGTGAAGAGAATCGCCGACACCGTGGTCAGACTCTCCAGGAGCGAAGCCGATCTGATCGTGACGTCGGGAGGAACGGGTATCGCGGAGCGCGACGTCACGCCCGAGGCGGTACGCCCCTTGTTGGAAAAGGAAATCCCCGGCATCGCGGAATTGATGCGCCTGCGCGGGCTTGAGAAGACCGAGTTCGCCGCCGTTTCCCGCTCACTGGCCGGGGTGCTCAACGGGACTCTCGTTCTCTGTTTGCCGGGCAGTCCGCGGGGCGCCGCCGATTCCCTTTCGGCGGTGATCAAGCTATTGCCGCATCTGGTGGACCTGCTGCGTGGAAACACCGAGCATGGGGCGAGCACTTAGGGGGATCGGACCGATCCCGATCCCGAGAAGCGATCCCGATCCCGAGTCCTGACCGTCAGGTTGCTTTGATTCCACCGCTCGGAATCGGCATCGGTTTCGGGAATCGGGTTTCGCACCCGGCACCCCGCAGCCCTTCGCCCCGGCAAGCTTGCAATGCTATAGTATGGATCTTCGGCCGGGGCCTTAGACGGACTCGGCCGAGTCTCAGGTTTCGGGCCCTGTGCAACGGGTTCCTCGAACCATGTCAGGTCCGGAAGGAAGCAGCATTAAGAGGATCGGCTCGTGTGCCGCAGGATCCCCGAAACCTGTCCCGAGGAGCTCGGCCGCGCTGCAGCCCCAGTCCGAACAAGATGGCCTACGAAGTTCTAGCCCGCAAATGGCGTCCCGCCCGATTCGACCAGGTGGTGGGACAGGAAGCCGTCACACGCACTTTGTCCAACGCCCTGGTGAGCGGGCGTGTCGCCCACGCCTTCCTCTTTTCCGGCGTGCGCGGCGTGGGCAAAACGACGACGGCGCGGATCCTCGCCAAATGTCTCAACTGCCATCAGGGAATCTCCGCCGAGCCATGCGACGAGTGTGTGTCCTGCACCGAAATCGCGGAAGCGCGCAGCGTGGACGTACAGGAGGTCGACGCGGCCTCCAACACCGGCGTCGACAACATTCGGGAGATCCGTGAAAGCGTGCGCTACGGAACCTCGCGAGACCGCCACAAGATCTTCATCATCGACGAAGTCCACATGCTCTCGAAAGGGGCGTTCAACGCCCTGCTCAAGACCCTCGAGGAACCGCCCCCGCATGTCAAGTTCATTCTCTGCACCACGGAGATGCACCGCATCCCCGTCACCATCACGTCGCGGTGCCAACAACACGACTTCAAGCCAATCGCGTTCGCAACCATTTTCGAGCGCCTGCGCCTGATCTGCGAAAAGGAAGGCGTTCAAATCAGCGACTTCGGTCTCCACGCGGTCGCCGAAGCAGCCAAGGGCAGCATGCGCGATGCCCAGTCGGTGCTCGACAAAATGGTGGCTCTGGGCGGGAATTCGGTGGGAGACGAGGATGTCTCGGCGCTGTTGGGCCTCGTCGACGAGAAAGTTCTGGGTTCGCTGGTGGCCGCCATCGCCGAACGGAACCGCGAGTCCTTGCTCGCCCGGATTCAGCAAGTGGCGGACGAAGGAATCGGGGCGATCGAGCTTTGCCACAAGTTGCTCGAGCACGTCCGCAACCTGCTCGTCGCCAAGGTGGCCGGCTGGGACACGGGCCTGATCCACATCGGGGAATCCCACAAGGACGAATTCCTGCGTCAGGCGAAGCTTTTTTCGCGTCTCGATCTGCTCCGCTTCTACGATCTCCTGGCGCAGGTGTCCACGGACCTCCGCCTCCACCCCCATCCGGCCGTTCACCTCGAAATGGCCCTCATGAAACTGGTGGAGTTGGCCGGCCTGCCCGAGTTGGAGGAGGTGATCGGCCGCTTGAACTCGGGCTCGCTCGAGCCGGCCCCGGTCGTGTCGAGCGTGGCAACCGCGAAATCCGCTGCGGCCCCCGAAACCAGCGTGCCGGTGGAAAAGAAGACCCCCGCCGGCTTTGCCCAAGGGCGCTCCCCCGAGAAACAAGCGACTCGAGAGGCGCCCCCGGACAGCAAGCCTTCCGGAGGGAGTCTCGAAGAGCAGCTGATCGCTCGACTTCAGCAGAACCACGTAGCGCTCCATTCGCTGCTGGAACATGCGTCCCGGATCGGGTTTTCGCCCGAGTCCCTGAAGGTCGAATTCCCCTCCACCGAACGGTCGTTTTTCAAGATGGTGGACACCCCCGAGACTCGGAATTTGTTGACGGAGCTGTGTGCTAAGATCTGCGGCTCGGAGCCCTCCGTCGAGATTTCCATCCGAGAGGGCTCACGGCGAAAACAGGAATCAGATCCCACCGAGGACTCCAAGGTGCAACAGTT
>JBFGHF010000086.1:0-10087 GCA_041578355.1 Acidobacteriota bacterium | reverse complement strand
CGCTCGCGACGCCTCGCCGGACGACGACGATAACTCGCAGACCCATGGCTCAGAACTTACGACGCGCTGCACTAGAACTAGAACTAGACTTTACTTCTCGAACTCGGTCTCGGAGGAATCGTCCCGACTGCCGAATTCTTTTTCCGACACGCGCAGCTTCATCTTCAATTCCCGCAATTCAGAGGGCTCTTCGGGAACGCGCCGGAGTGGAATCGCGTCGGTGTGGTGGTCCGTTTCATCAATCCGATGATCGATCGAAGCCGATTCCGATCTCCGAATGGGGATCACGGTTGCGAGTCGTCGGACCGCCCGGGTCTCAGGGCTCCGATCCGGGACGGCCCTCTGGAATTCCATCCGAAAGCATCACCGTATTCATGAAATCGCCTACTTAGGATAGTCGCTGCGAGCAACAAATCAATACATAGATGACTCAATCCGAACAAAGCCGTCGGACCTGATGGCCGAGATCTGGTAATGTTCAGCGATCGTCGAGTCAACCATTCGGGAGAGTCCCTGGTCTAAGATGCATGTCCGGAAGAAGGACCGGCCGCAGTGGAGAGTGATAGTGATCTGATCCTTCGAGCCAAGCGGGGCGAGAAGGAAGCTTTTGAAGAACTTGTTCGACGGTACGACCAGTGGGTGCTGTCGCTTGCACTCAGGCTGACCGGCGATGAGGACGACGCAAAAGATGTTTACCAGGAGGTTTTCATTCGCGTTTACCGCGCCCTGGGACGTTTTCAGGAACGGAGTCGTTTCTCGACTTGGCTTTACAGGATCGCTCTCAACGTATGCCACACCCATCGAGCTCGAAAGGCACGCCACGCCTTTGTCTCGCTCGACCAGGCGACAACAGGCCAGACAACCGCTGAAAAGACCTTGGGAGATTCGCTGGCAGCGCCTGACCGGTCGGCCGAACAGGGAGTCATCTTGAAAGAACTGGCCTCGTACGTCAAAAGCGCCGTGAACGACCTGTCGCCTCGCCAGAAGACCGTCTTCGTTCTGCGCCACTACCACGGTCTCAAGCTCCGCGAAATCGCTTCACTGTTGGAGTGTGCGGAGGGCACAGTCAAAAGGCACCTGTTTTGCGCCACCGAGAAATTGCGCGAGAGCCTCTTGCCCATGGCGGAGCAGAGGGGAATACGATGAACCACGAAGATTACCGAGAGTGGATCGTTCTTCAACACTACGGAGAACTGGACCCCTTTCAAGAAGAACGCTTGGAGGAACATCTGAGCGGTTGTGAATCTTGCAGGGGACACGGTCAAGAGTTGGAACTGGTTTTGGGAATGGTGGATGGCGCACGGATCGAGCCGCCCGCGACTCTTCTCGAGGAAGCGCGCCGAGAACTGGGGGATCTGATCCGGGAGGATTCGCTCGAATCGAGTTCGTTTCAGAATCGTTCCGGCTATTGGGCCGTCGCGGCAGCGCTGCTGCTAGGAGTCGCCGTAGGATTCTTGCTCTTCGGCCTGCGGCAGCCTCAATCACTGCCCCTCGACTTGCAGTCCTCCTACGGCATCCGCAACTTTCGCATCCAAGAGGCGATTGCCTCGAACGGGACGATCGAGGTCCTCATGGACCTGGTTCAGCCGCTCCGGCTGCAAGGCGAGCCTGGCGATCCCCGGATTCAGGAGGCTTTGACGGGGGTGCTCCGGACGAGTCCCAATCCCGGCGAGAGAATCCGGGCAACCTTGGCCCTCGAATCTGCGGGAGAAGGAGCCTGGAACGAGGCCGTCCGAGCCGCGCTGATTCACTCTCTGAAGTCGGATCCGAACATCGGGGTGCGGCGAAGGGTCCTGGGTTTGCTGCAGGAATCGGCCCATCAGCCCGACGTGCAGAGAGCCCTGGTGGAGGTCCTTCTGAGCGACGCCAATCCCGGTCTGCGGGTGGCTGCCATCACTGCGCTGGCGCGAGTTGTGGATCGAACTCCACAACTGGACGCGGAACTAGCCGAAAGGCTTTACCAAAGAGTGCAGCACGAGAAGAACGACTTTATTCGCCTTCAATCGAAGGCTTATCTTCAGGAGGTACGTTTCCAATGAGTAAGTATGCCGTGTTGTTGGCGGGCGCCTTTGTAGCGGCGGCATGGGCTCCGGGTTCGGTATCGGCCCCGGAGGAGGAGGGTCATGTTCAGACTTTGGCTGTGACGCCGGGAGGGCAGCTGGAGCTCAAGACGCAGCAGGGCGACGTCGAGGTTCGGCTGACCGACAGAAGCGAGCTTGTGATTCGCACCTCCGGCTTGGATCCCGCCGACCTTAGAATCGAGCAAACCGGAGACTTGGTCCAAATCGCGGCCGGCAAGGGAGATTGGGGCTGGGGCGACGTCGAGATCGAGATCGAGGCCCCTTCGCGCTTCAATTTGAACTTGAGAACCGGAGGTGGCGACATCTCGGTGAAAGGCACCCTGGAGGGCATGCTCGCGGCCGACACCGCCGGTGGCGACATCGAGTTTGAAGACATTCGCGGCGAAGCTGCCATCAAGACGCTGGGCGGAGACATCGAGGGTGGCGCCGTTGCAGGCAATGCCCAAATCCGGACTCACGGCGGCGACATCGAGATGGGTCAAATCGGGGGCGACCTGGATGTAGACACCTACGGCGGCGACGTCGAGATTGCAGGAGTCGGGGCCTCGCTGAAAGCCCGCAGCATGGGCGGCGACGTCGAGATTGGAGAAGTGGGCGGATCTGCCGAAGTCTTCACCATGGGAGGGGACATCATGCTTCCCATAGTGGGTGCGGGCGCGGACCTGGAGACGGCTGGGGGCGATATCAGTCTGGAAGGCGCCCGAGGTCATGTCAGGGCCGATACGGCCGGAGGCGATGTCCAGCTGCGTGGGGTTGTCGGCTCCGTCGAAGCGCAGTCCGCCGGCGGCGATGTTGAGGTGGAACTGCAGCCCCAGGGAGAGCGCAGATCGGAGATCAGCTCCAAGGGTGGAAACTTGACGTTGTCGCTGCCTGCTGGGGCGCGTGCCAGAGTCGAGGCGCTCTTGCGGCAAACTGGGAGTTGGTGGCACCGGGAGGGAGACGACGAGAACCAGATCGTCTCCGATTTCCCGCACCAGACCTTTGAGAAGGATGAGCGCGGCAATATCAAGGCGGCCTATGAGATCAACGGCGGCGGTCCCGTGATCAGGCTGGAAACCGTACACGGGGACATCCGCATCCTGCGCGGCAGCTCTCAGCGCTATTAATCCCCTCTGCCGGGCAACGACTCACTCCCCTTCGCTCACCGCTAGCTCGTAGGGCGACTCCAACGTCGCCCTGCACACTTTTTATCAGACCGACAAGGACCGTGACCGGCATTCTCACACCGCCCCTCTCGGCGTGTTGCCGAAACGGCCCGCAATCCCTCCGCTTCGCCGCTGACTCCAGACGGAGCCGCGTTCGTGAGAAGGTGTCGAAAAAGTTGGGATTCGCCCACCCTGGAGTGCGGAAGCGCAGCGGAGCGAAGCTTCCGCCCTTCTCGAGAATTGCCGGTTTTGCAGCAACGCCGGACATTTTCTGCCTGTGACAAGGCGGCAGCTCCGCTACCGCCTCGCTGCCGCACTCCAGGTTGTTGCCGCCATCGACCAACTTTTTCGACGCCCCGAAAGCGAACGAGCCCGAATTTGTCTTCGTTCTCACGAACGAAGCTCTATCAGGAAAGCGGCGACCGTTGGGGCCGAGTTGGCTCCGCCAACGGAGGAAAGTGAAGCGGGTTGAGCAGTCGGAACTTTAAAGGGGTGCCCGCGGGGAGTCCGTCCTGGAGTTCCCCGCGGGCCAGGGGAGTGCAGTGCGAGGTTCTCATAACCTTAAACGCCCGATCCCCATGAAAAGTTCACGATGGGGAGTTGGTTTACCGACAAGTTCGCGACGAGCGCCCGACTGGGCGCGGTCAGCGGTCGGCGTACTCCCAGACCCGCCTTGTCATCTCCGCCATCAAAGCGGCGCTCTTGGTTTCGTCCTCCAGGCCTCGCACCAACAGGACCAAGACGAAGGGCCGTGGACCGTAGACGATGGCGGCGTCGTGGTGGATCCGCGTGATTTGACCTGTCTTATGCGCCACCTCCACGCCATCAGGGAGTCCCGCCGGAATCGCCTCTCCAAATTGCTGGCGTTTGAGGATGGCGATCATCTGGCGGCTCGACTCTGGATCGACGGCTTCGAGGCGCCCCAGCTTTTGCAGAAGGACAAGCAGTCCCCGCGCCGTCGTCGTATTGTTCTTTCCGGCGCGATAGGCCTTGATGTCTTCCACACCACGCAGGACTTGCATCCCGCTGGCTCCCAGACCGTCGACTGTGGCCTGGATGTTGGCTGCGCCCAATCTCTCGATGAGCAGGTTCGCCGCCAGATTGCTGCTGATCGTGATCATGACCTCAGACAATTCCCGCAGCGTCCTTTGCTCGCCCAAGGCGTCGTAGATTTCCGTGTCGGAGTCGTCGTCCACGGAAAGCATATAGGGGCTGCCGTCGATGATGCTGTGGAACTCTTTGGCTACGGTGATCTCATCCTCGAGGCTGAGCATCCCGTCGCGGTCCTGACGGAAAAGCTCGATCATCACGGGGACTTTCATCGTGCTGGCGGCGTGAAAGCTGACGTCGGGATTGATGAGAACTTCGTCGCGGCCGTCCAGTGTGCGGAACGCGACCGCTGCTTGGGCGCCGCTCTCTTCGATGAGGCGGTCGAGTTCCCAGCTGAGCTTGACGATCGGTTCGGGTGTGCAGGCGGCCAACGCGGGGAAAAGGCAAAGCAGAAAGAATCGCTTCATGGAGTCGCTAGTGTCCGCTGATCGAATCTCGGACCAAGCCGTACCGTCCGCCCCACTCGTCGGTCATCTGGCTGCGGATCTGCCAGAGCCGTGGAAAGAACTTGGTGCGCAGACCTTCGTTGAGCACCTCAACGGATCTCCCCTTGAGCGACTTGGCCTCCAGCCCGATCGTACGGTGGATCAACTGCACATGGTGGAAACGGAACTTCTGAAACAACTCGTCGAACTCGGCAAGTGCCTCTGCCACGACATAAGGATCTCCATGGTCGTATCCCGTATTGTAGATGGTTGCCACATCCAGACCATGTCGTTCCAGGTAGTGCGTTTCGAAAGAGTTCCAGATCGGTTGGTGCATTTTCAGGATGGCGCGAAATCCCGGCGACTCCTGGCCGCTGCCGTTGCCCAGCTGCAGCCGAATTTCCTGGTACTCCTTGGGTGACATGGTTTCGAGTAAAGCCAGGTGTTCGATCATCAGCTTGAGCGAGATGTGGATCCGGCGAAAGAGGGTGAGAACCCGGTTGGTGTTCTCCTGTTGCAGATAATCGTCGATATCGAGCAAGGTGTAGGCGATCAACTTCATCAGGAGCTCGATCGACTGGTGAACGATCTGGAACTGCAATTCGTCGCGGTTGCAGACATCCTTGAAGTCCTTCTGACAGTGGAGCAGAGCGCGGGTGTTGAGATAGGTCTCATAGTCCGTGTCTCCTTCTCCGTTCAGTATCGAGTAAAAGTAGTCGCGGTCCACAGTTGTTCTCCAGAAAGCGGAAGTCTGATGGGTGCTGGGGGCTACAGGAATTCCGCGCCATCCGCGGTGATCACCATGATGTCCTCGATCCTGACTCCGAACTCACCGGGCAAGTAGATGCCCGGCTCGTTGGAAAAGGTCATCCCGGGCTGCATTTCGAGGGTATTTCCTTCGACGAGGTAAGGGGCTTCGTGCCCGTCAAGGCCGATGCCGTGGCCCAGCCGGTGGGTGAAGTAACGGTAACCCGGGCCGTATCCGGCTTTCTCGACGACGCGACGCGCCACGCGGTCCAGCTCCTGACAAGCTACACCCGGACGGGCGGCTCGAAGCGCGGCCTGCTGGGCCTCTTCCACGATCCGATAGACCTCGTTCTGTCTGGCGCTGGCCTCTCCGAAGAAGACGGTGCGGGTAATGTCGCTGCTGTAGGAATGAACTTTGCAGCCTCCGTCTACGAGCACGGCATCGCCTGGGCGCAGGGGCAGCCGCTCGCGAGTCCCGTGGGGAAAGGCGGCCGCGGGGCCGAAAAGCACCATGGCGCCGCCGCGCGCCCCCATCTTGGCGTGGGCTCGGCTGATACGGGAGCTGAGCTCGCTGATGGTCATGCCCTCCTTCAACCCGGCGAAGGCGGCCTCGTAGGCTTTCTTTGTGATCCGGCAAGCCACCCTCATGTAGTCCAGTTCGATCTTGCTCTTGGCCATCCGACACCCGTCGGAAACCGGGCGGCCGTCCTCGATCTCCGTACTTGGCGAGGCCTCGGAGATTCCAGCCACAAGGAAGTGGCGAGTCGTTGGTTCGATGGCGAGCCTTCCGTTGCGTGCCTTCAGGTCCGCCAGGGCGGTGCCGATCAGCCGGTACGGGCTTTCGTGCTCCTGCCAAATGCGAAGTTCCGCATCGATTGCGCCCATCCTCTCCCGAGCGCGGCGCTCTTCGAAGGCCGGACAGATCAGAATGGGCTTGGCTCGACGCCTGATCAAAGCTCCGAATGTCCGTTCGCTGCGTCCCCAGGAGACACCGGTGAAGTAGCTCAGACTGGAACCGCCCTCGACGAAAAACGCGTCCAGGTTGTTCTTCGCCATAATGCGTCGAGCCTGGAGAAGACGCCGCTCGTACTCGGAGGAAGGCATTTCGGGCAGTGACTGGACCAAGTCCGTCAAATCATCGATGGGGTCGTTTGCGGCAAGCTTCAACCCTGCGGGTAGGGCAGCAGAGAGAGCCAAAAATTCTCGCCTTCGCATCCTCGCGGTCCTCCTCATCCGAACGGGGGCGCTGGCGACCATGATAGCCCTCGGGGAGGGTTACTTGCCAGTCGCGGAGCCGAGCGCGAGAGCGGGGGCGGGCGGCAGGTCTGAGGGTTTCCTGAATCGACTGAGGGGTTCAGGCAAGTGGGCCTAAGGCCTTGACAGCGCACCCCTTTTGGAGCAGTTGAAAGAGGGATTGTTGAATTTGCAGGCGGCGGAACTTTTTGGCCGAATTGGCAAAAAACTGTGCTATGATAGCGCCGATGAAATTGAGGAGCGTCTCCCGGGGAAGGGAACGAAGAAGCCTCCCCGAGTCCCGGTCCGAGCGAAATCTGGCCGTCGCAATATTACGACAAGCTTGGCACGAAGCAGTTCTCGATTTGCACTCCGTAAAAGAAACCTCGCGCAACGATTACCGGCTTCTCAAGAGGAAGGCGATCGAGTGGATATCCACCGACGATGAAGGGTTTCCCTATTGGTGCAAACTTGCCGATGTGGATCATTCGGCAGTTCGTCAGAAGCTTTACGACACCTTGAGGAGTCAAAACGGTTTCGGCTACCACGCCAATCCGGTTATCTGACGCGCTGAAACGGTCTTGCCAACTCCTATCCAGCCCGACCCGTGACGCAAAAAGCAGATCTTCCTTCCGATATCTGAAAGATCCTCAGCGCTGCCCGATGTGAGAAACCCGGGCAGCGCCGCGAAATGCGCCCGCTCGGGCGTCGTCCGCTCAAGCGTGAGCTTCGATCAAACTCTTCAGTTCGGCAGGCTCCGGGTATCGTCCCTCCGCCAGTTTCGAAAAGACCAATTCTCCGTTGATGCTGACTTCGAAACGGCCCCCTTCCGAAGGAATCAGAGTCAGCGCCGAAACGGCTTTCCGGTAATGTGACAACAATTCGAGCGCCATCCAGGCGGCTCTAGGTGTATAGTTTCAATCGTCGCAGTAGACGATTTCGATTCTCAGCTCGTCAGCCATCGGCTTCACCTCCAAGTACTTTGTTGTTTAGAAGAGACGCCACCCGGTACGATCTGGTTTCGATGTTTCCGTCGCGTGAGAGAACCGGAATGACCAAAGAAGCCCAACACGTGGGTAACCAGAAGGATTCCCTTGCCGTCGAGCCATGAACATCATCGGGATCTCCGCCTTTTACCACGACTCCGCCTGTTGTCTGCTGCAAGACGGTGGGCTCAAGGCGGCGGTTTCCGAGGAGCGCTTCTCGCGCATCAAACACGATCCCGGGCTCCCGGTTGAGTCCTTCCGCTATTGCCTGCGGGAGGGGGGGGATCTCTCCCCCGATCAGATCGACTGCGTGGCCTACTACGAGTCGCCGCTAGACAAGCTCTCCAGGCAGCTCTGGTCCGTGCCGCAGCCGATGCGAGACTCCGACTGGGCTTGGCTGGATCCGAACCGGCCGCAGAGGGCGATCCGCGAGAAGTTGGGTTACGATGGTCCGATCCGTTTTTTCGATCATCACTCGTCTCATGCCGCTAGTGCATTTTTCTTCTCCGGATATCCGCATGCCGCGGTGCTCACCGTCGACGGAGTTGGCGAATGGGCGACGACCAGCTACGCCGCGGCCGCTGGATCGAAGATTGATATTTTCGAGCAGGTCGATTTCCCCCACTCCCTTGGCTTGCTCTACTCGGCGCTCACTTCATACCTCGGCTTCCGGGTCAACGCTGGCGAGTTCAAGGTGATGGGCCTTGCCGCCTACGGTCGGCCTCGCTTCGAAGGGGAGATTCGAGAGCTCGTCGACTCGGGCCCAGACGGTCAATACAGGCTGGATCTCAACTACTTCGACTTTCTCGAGGGAAGGCGAATGTTCTCCTCGAAATTGTGCGAGCTGCTGGGCGCGGCCGCCAGGGAACCCGAATCCGAAATCACCCAATTCCACAAGGACCTGGCCTCCAGCCTGCAAGCTGTCCTCGAAGAGATCCTGCTCGAGAAGGTCGATTACCTGGCCCGTCGGGTCGCATCTCCCCATCTCTGTTTGGCGGGCGGGGTCGCCTTGAATTGCGTGGCCAACCGGCGAATTCGCCGCCAAGGGCCGTTCAAGTCGCTCTTCGTTTTTCCCGCGGCGGGAGACGCCGGCGCCTCTGTGGGCGCCGCGGCTTTGGCCCATGTCGAGCTCGCCGGGTCTTTGCCGGCAAGACCCCTCGACCACCTCTTTCTCGGACCCGAATGGCGGGTGGAAGACATCGCCCGCATCCTGGCGATGAGCGAAATCCCCGCAACCAACTTCCAGGATCGGGAAGCCGAACTGCTCGAGGAAACGGTACGCCGGCTCGAGCGGGGTCGGGTTGTGGGTTGGTTTCAGGGCCGGATGGAATTCGGACCGCGGGCGTTGGGTGCTCGGAGCCTGCTGGCCGATCCTCGCACCCCGGGAATCCACCGGCGAATCAACCGAATCAAGAAAAGGGAACAGTTCCGACCCCTGGCCGCGACCGTACTTCGCGATTTCGCGGCGGATCATTTTGAACTGAGCTGCGATTCGCCCTTCATGCTCGAGACCTGCCGGGTGCGTTCGGATATCGATCTGTCCGGGATAACCCACGTGGACGGTTCTTCCCGGCCTCAGACCTTGGATCGTGTCTCCCATCGTCGCTTTGGCCTCCTATTGGAATCCTTTCGCCGCCGCACCGGGTGCCCCGTCCTGCTCAACACCTCCATGAACCTGCGGGGAGAACCGATCGCCTGTTCTCCCGCCGACGCCCTGCGCTGCCTGGTCCAAACCAGGATTGATGATTTGGTGCTGGGGGATTTTCTGATCGAGCGGGAGAGGATGCCCCGGCAACTGGGAGAGCTGCTGCTGGCGGAGGGGGCTGGGCAATCGGATCGAGGGAATGGGTCGGGTGACCTGTACAGCTTTGTGTAGGGCTCAGGATGGCACGACAAAAGGCCGGTAAGCGTCCGCCGCTCGCTTGGTGTGATCGATTGGCCTCCTGGCTGGCCACGGCGGAAGGACTGCGAAGCCTCCGTGGCCTGCAAGGGAAACTCCGAACTGGCCGTCGGTCTGGATCCCTGCCAAAAAACACCCCGGCGGGTCCCCGCAGGATTCAGATCTGGGAGCCCGTCCGAGCGGGCCGCGAATTGGCCTTCGAAAGGCCTGCGGTGGGCCCTTTCGGAGACCACTACTCGGCGCGCCACAGCTTCACCGCCCACAAAGCTCCTTCCACCCTCCGCGTCTGTTACTTTGGAGAATCGGCTGCCGCGGGCTACCTCTACGCTCCTCACCTGACCCCCGCACAGATCCTCGAGCAGCAGCTCAACGCAATCGGTCGGGGTTGCTTCGAGGTCATCGACTTTTCGAGGACCAACGAGCGAATCGCCGGCTTGATGGAAGCGGTCGAGGCGGCGCT
>JBFGHF010000085.1:0-10191 GCA_041578355.1 Acidobacteriota bacterium | reverse complement strand
CGATGATGACCGGCTTGACCCCGTAGAGCAGCCACTCGGCCTGGGGCATGGTACCGAAACTCACATATGCCCAAGCCAGGACGCTGACGATCATGACGGCGGGCAAGATGAAGCAGGAACCCGCGACGAGGAGGCCGGGCCAGCCGGCCCGCATGCGCCCCAGATGAATGGCCATCTCCGTCGAGTTGGGTCCGGGGATGAGGTTGGTCGCACCAATCAAATCGAGGAAGCTCTGCTGACTCAACCAGCGGCGGCGATCGACCGCTTCCTGCTGCATCATGGCGATATGGGCGGCAGGACCTCCGTAAGCCGTTACACCGAGCTTGAGAAAGACCCCGGCAAGCTCCCACAAACGCTTTTTGCGGTCGGCGCTTTTCATGGCGCACATTCTAGAGGATGGGTGGAGGTCCCGCGCCAGCGGATCAGAACAATCCCAATTCGCGGCGGAAACGTTCCAGGCAGATCTCGCAGAGTCCGTGACTGATGCGGTCGGGCTGAGCGGTCACGTAGTCCGGAACCCAGTCCCAAATCGCCTCCGGCCCGGGCCGCCGGACGCGCCGGCAGTCGGCGCACTGACGAATCAGACCGTTTTCGTCGCAATAGGTTTCCTCTCCCGGGGGTTTGGGCTCCCAGTCTTCCCCGGAATAAGGCCGCTCCACAATCAGAGAGTGAACCACGATCAAGCCTTCTCGGCGGCCCTGGACAACCCGCATCCGGAAACGGCGGTACAACGCCGGACTGCCGCAATGGTAGACGTGCTCCCAGGGACGATGGGTAGCCTGGACCTGCCGAAAAGCACGGGAATACAACTCCTTCACCGACTCCGAGCAGGCTTCGAGCACCGACCTGCCAGGAGGCCACGCTGAGAGTACTTGCTCGCCTTGATTGGCTCGAGCGAATTGCTCCCAACCGCGGTTGAAGTAAACCAGCCGGTAGTCATCGGTGATGGCGCAAATCGAATTGGAACTCTGCTCCAGCTTTTCAATATCGAAGCCCGAGAGAACGCGTTCAGCGGAGGACGTCAATTTCGGGATGCTAGGCATTTGCTACCATTCTACTTCTTTCCCGTTCAAGCGCCATCTGGCTGAACTGCTCGAGCGCCAAGATCTCTTCCGGCCCGCCACTCCAAGACGGCCCAGCTCGTCAGCAGGAGCAGCGCCGCGAGACTGATCCACAACCCGGCCGAGAAGGCGGGACTCAGGTATCTGAACTCCACACGGCGGGCGCCGGGCCTCAGGGCAACTCCGAGAAAAGCGTGGTTGGTGCGGACCAGCGGGGCCGCGACCCCATCCACAAGACAGCTCCAGCCAGGTAGATAATTCTGTGCCACGACGAGGAAGCTCTCTTCCCTGATTTCCGCTTCGAAAGTCAGGCTCGAGGACCCGGAAGCCACCATCCGGATGTTCGAATTCGGTGTGAAGCTTCGTTCCGGCCCCTCCTCCACGACGGCCAATCGGTCTTCCGATCGCCAACCTTCGATTCGCCTCAAGCGCTGCTCGAGATCTGGCTCGGCGACGAGCCGATTGGCCAGGTAGTATCCCGGCAGAGCAGACGTGTTCTCGTAGATGTAGACGTCGCGGCCGGGCTGAAGAACGAGACGGAACCGGTCGAGTCGCCGACTCTCCCCGACCAGGGAAGGCAAAGGCCGCCGTGTCACAAGGAACTTGAGGCCCAGGAAGTCGCCGAAGGGGTGGGTGTAATCGTCATGGGCATAGAACTTGAAGTGGGAGGGTGGGGAGCGCTCCATACCGAAAACCCGGATTACGGCCTGCATGTACAAAGCCGGTTCCATCGCGTCGTAGCCCCGGACGTCGGCCAGCCCGAAGTAGCTGAACACGTTGGGGGGGAGGGCCTTTTCTGCCGCGGCCAACCGGAACTCTCCCAAATGACGCTCCAGAAAGCGGATCGTCTCGGACTTTGGAAAGTGCGCTGCCCGAGCTGTCGTGGGGTTGTAGCCGTAGCCGAAAACGAAGAGATCGAGAACCACCAAGCCAATCAAAGGAGCCGATCGAACGGGAAGCCATTGCGGGCCCGCCCTGGTCAAGTGAATGGCGAAAGCCGTGAGCAGCAGGAGCAGGCCGATCCAAAGCGGATACTGAACGGTCGTCTTTTCCAGCCGCGCCGTCAACTCGCTGCTCGTCTCGTGGGCGAGAAACTCCTGTCCCTGCAACCTCTGCGACCAGAGGAGCTTTCGCTCTTCGATCTGACTTTCGACCCAGGGCCTCGCCGCGCGAACCGTCCCGGCGACGGCCACAGAGACGACGCCCGCCAGGAGCAGCGTCATGACAAGTGCCTTGTGCTTCTTTCGAGCAAGGGGACGGCGCTGAAGCGATTCCAGCATGGTGACGGCAATCATCAGCTCGGCCAGCCCGGCGAAGAGAACCCAGCGCTCCGGGCTGGCGGCGCCGAGGAGCGGTAGATTTCGAAAAACGGCAGCGAGCAGAGGAACCTTGGCGGCAAGGGCGAGTGACAGGAGGAGGAGAAGCAGCCAAAAGCGGGTCTCGGAGCCGTGTCGCCGAATCAGCGCGATGGGCAGAAGGCCGGCAACGAGCACGATCGATACATATCCGCCCGCCAGTTCGCTGGTGTTGGCGGCGCCGAGCCACGCGTCAAGCGGCAAATGACCGGCCAATCGGGAACCGAAAACGTAGGGGAGGAAAAACCCGGGAATGGAAATCAGGTTGGGCGCAGGCCCGCTCTGAAATCCCCAGAAAAGGGGCGTCCTCATGTTCCAGGCGTGGCTTTCCACCAGATAGCCGAACCCCGGCAAAAGGAAAAATGCGGCCAGCCCTGTGGAGAGCAGGGTCGCGCCGGCCCACGCCAGCCCTCCCGTCCACCTCGACCGCTCATCGGAACGATTGAGACAGCGAAAAACGGCGTAGGCGAAAACGACCGTCAAAACCATCACAGTGGTCTGGGGATGACCTCCCAACCAAGACAGCGTCACCCCGGCGCAGGTCGCGGCAAGCCCTCCAAACCTCCGCCCTGATTGAAAGAGGACCAGGCCGAACAGAATCCAGGGAAGAGGCCCGGCGGCGGCCGAGTGGGGCCAAAGGCGCCACACCACCAGAAAGCCGCTCAGGCTCCAGGCCAAACCGGCCAGCCAGCGGCTGGGCTCCCCAAAACCCAGGGCCGCCACCAGCAGATAGAAGCCCAGCCCGGCCAGAAACAGCTCGAGGAGGTGGCACAGCGCGTGAATTCTAGGGGCTTCGGCGGCGGGCACGAGACGCAATGGATGGAAAGGGGCCGTCTGATAACGGGCGACGAATGGAGCGCCGGAGTAGGTCGTGCGATCCCAGTGGAGCAGGCGGCCCTCTTTGAGGCTCCGCCAGTTGAGTCGACGCCAGGGCTCGAACTGATAAACCGAATCGGAGAGCAGCCGATGCGCCGGCTCCAGCGGGGGCCGATCGCCGATCAAAGCTGGGTGTTGGAGAAGATCGGCGGCGCTGAGCAACCGGCCGCCGACCACCGAGCGGTGGAAAAAAAGAACCAGAACGCCCAGCAGAACCAAGCAGAACCACGCCATCCGGCGGCGGTCCAAGCGAAGCCCGGGCGCAAGATCCGGAACTTCACTCTTTCCCGGCTCGGGGGGCGCGGTCATCTCTCACTCGGGGGGTCGGCGCCGCGCATGAAACTCGATGCGTAAGGAGTCAGGATCGGAGTCAAAACCGTGCCCAAGAAAATGACGATGAGCATGAATTTCACCAGGCCCAAGACAGTCAAGATGAAGAAGTAGTAGGGCGAAGCCGCTCGATTGGCGATGAACTTGCTGTTGCGGATGAACCTCATCAGGGGAGACTTCTCGGAGACCACCGTTTCGTGAAACGCATGACCGAAGTCGCTGGCCGAGCCAACCTCGGCATAACGCTTCCGTTGACGGGCGATGACGGCAAAACTGACCACGGTGCCCAGAGAGGAGCCCAATCCCATCCACCACCAAACGGGACTGCCGGTCGACTGATAGAGCCCCCACCCCATGCCCGGAAAAAGGACGATGTAAAAGAGGTAATCGCAGACCATTTCCAGCCAGCAACCGAAGTCAGACTCTTCGAATCGGGCCCGGGCGAGCTCGCCGTCCACACCGTCGAGCATACTGGCGAACCAGGCCAGAAAGGCGCCCCCGACCATGGCGCCGTAGGTTCCGACCGCATAGAGCCCGGCGGCCGCCACTCCGAAGAGCAGGGTCGTCAGGGTCACCAGGTTAGCCGTGACGGGGGTCCCGACGAGTAGCCGACTGATCAAGAGCGACATGCGCCGATTCAGCTTGGCGTAAAAGCCGTCGGTCGCCTTCATGGTGGAGAGCAACACTTTGCGCGTGGCTTCTTTGGCGTCTCCCGAATGGCGGACGCGGTGCCAGTAGAAGCGGCCAACTTCGAGGGCGAGATCCGGCTGGCCGGTTTGGGCGGAATGATAACCGAGGCCGATCGGATAGAAGCCGTTGCCCGATCGCTCCACTGAAGAGAGCTCCTGCACGTCCTGCTGTTCGGGAACGCCGAAGCGAAAGGTAGACTTTCGATCGCTGGGATAGTTCTCCCGGTATCGATCCAGGAAGACGATGGAGCGCTTTGCGTTGCCTTGATCCGAAAACCCATCGCTCGCACTCGACTCGGCGACCAGACGGGAAAGAAGCCGAGGGTCGATCAGCGTATCCGCTCGCTGAACGATCACCTCACCGTTCTCGGGTCGCGCGTCGCAGCGCACCAGCGACAAACCGTCAATGCGGCAGCCCTCCAAGAGCCGATCGAGCTCGCCGTCGTCGGGTGCGCCGCACAGCTCGACACGATCCACTCCCGCCCGCTGAAACCCGAGAAGATGACGCTCCAACAGCGTCAGACCGGCAATTCGGCTCTGGAGGAGCCCTTGATCCCACGGTCCCGTGGATTCGCTTAGATCACAGTCCAGTACAAATCGCATGAGCTGGAAGTCCGCGACCGCCTCGACGGACAAGTCCAGAAACTTATCATTCCGCGGGTGTGAGGTGGAAGTCCAAGCCCCCAGCCGGGGCGTGACTGCATGACTGAGTCCGCCCGCGGATCAACCCCCAGGTCGGGCAGATGCTCGAACAACGCATCTCTTGAACCGCTTCAGGGTTCGGCAATCCAATGCCGAAAACCAGTGAGTTGCCTCCCGGCCGAATCGCTCAATCGCCGAGACCCCGGGAAATTGAGGATTTGCCCATTGCTCCCAAACGGTTTAATATTCCCCACGAACTGGTTCTCAGAAGAGTGATCGCTGGCCACAAAGAGCCACCTAAGTGCGCTTAACAGGGAGGGATACTTGGTGAATAGGTCATCTGCCGATCCGTTTCGTGTGTTCTTGGTCAATCCGGCGCCGTCCGCGGAGCGGATCGAATTCTCTTTCATCACACCTCGAGCTCTGCCGGTATTGGCAGCGATTACGCCCCGGGAAGATTTCATCAAAGACGTGCGGTTGGTGGACCAGGCGGTGGAGCCCTTCCCCGAAGACGAAATAGAAGCAGGGGATGTTGTAGGCATCAGCATTCACACTTTCAACGCTCGATTCGGCTACGAATTGGCCGGGCGCGTTCGAGCGCGCGGAGCGACACCGGTCATCGGCGGACCCCACGCCTCGGTGTTTCCCGAAGAAGTGCTGGAACATGCCGATGCGGTGGTTCAGGGCGATGCGGAGATCGTCTGGGGACAGCTGCTGCGCGACTACGCGGCGGGCAATCTGCAAACCAACTATCACGGCGGCCGTGTCGATCCCGAGTACTTCACCCCGGCGCGCTGGGATCTGATGACCTTGGACCGCTATCTTGTCGCCTCTGTTCAAACCGTGAGGGGCTGTCCCAAACGCTGCAGTTTCTGCTCGGTTTGGGTGCAGGACGGGCGCATGCCCAGGCTTCGCGCAAACGACGCCATCGTCCAGGAGCTCAAGACCCTCTACAATGCGGGCTTTCGTCTGGTGATGTTCGCCGACGACAATTTCTATCCCTACACCATTCAGGATTTGCGAAGCGCGCCCAACGAGAAGGAGCGCGCCCGGCTCGAAGCCGGAATGCAGCAACGCTACGACCTGCTGGAGCGGCTGGCGCGCGAGATCCCCGACGACATGAACTTCTTCACCCAGATCACGATGGAGGTCGCGGAGGATCCCGAGTACATGAAAGCCATGAAACGGGGGCGGGTGGCCGGCGCCCTGATCGGCATCGAAACCGTTACCGAAGAGGGCCTGAAAGCCACCAAGAAGGATTTCAATTCCACCGGCGACGACTTGGTGCGCCGTCTCGAGACGATCCGCAAAGAGGCTTTCCCCTATCTGATGGGCTCGTTCATCTTCGGCATCGAAAGCGATACCCGCGAAACGGTGGACTACACGATTCGCTTTTCGCGAGACTGCGGGATCGCCCTGGCCCAGTTCATCCCCCTGACGCCCCTGCCCGGCACGGTCGATTTCAACATGATGCGAAAGGGCCGCAAAGCCCTGAAACTGAAGAATGTCGACTACGACTACTGGCTCGACCCCGAACACCCGCGAATCCTCTACCATCATCCGCGGATGAAGGAAGAGGAGATTCTTGACGGCGTGGAGAAGGCCTGGCGTCACTTCTACAGCGTGGGGTCGACCCTCAGACGCTGCAAGCGATTCGGCATGTTCAAGGACCCTCGGAAGTTCCTGGCCTACTTCGTGATTTGTCAGGGGCTGCTCAGCAGATACCGACGATACGGCATCTCGGCGGACAGCGCGGTCCGCGGCACCAAACACAAGATCGCCAATCTCCTGGGTCGGATGGCGCTCTCCCTGATGAAGCGCCCACCCATCGGGCAGGTAGGTCTCCACTCACCCTTGGCAGAACCAATGAAGCCGCCGGCCGGAGCCGAGCGGTAGTCTGCCCCGGCCGGTTCACTCGAATTTGACGTCTCCCAGTTCTTCGGGTGGGGGAAACTGCGGGTCCATTTCTCGCAGGGTGTCGACGACGACGCGAGTGATGGCCAGGTTGCGGTACCATTTCTGATCCGAAGGGATCACGTACCAGGGCGCCCAGGGAGTCGTGCACTCGTTCAAAACATCCTGGAACGCCTCCATGTAGTCATTCCAATGTCGTCGTTTCTCGAGATCGGCTACCGAAAACTTCCACTGCTTGTGTGGCGTCTCGTAACGACTGCGAAATCTCTGCAGCTGCTCTTCCGGAGAGATGTGCAAATAGAATTTGAGAATCCTCGTACCCGTTTCGTGGAGCATGCGTTCGAACTGGTTGATATGACCATAGCGCGGCCGCCATTGAACTTCGGACACCAGGTTCAAAACCCGCACCACCAGCACGTCTTCGTAGTGGGATCGGTTGAAAACCCCGATCATCCCTCGGGCGGGCACCGCCTTGTGAATCCGCCACAAGAAATCGTGTGCCAGCTCTTCTTTGCTGGGAACCTTGAACGAAGTGACTCGCACCCCTTGCGGGTTGACGCCCTTGAACACCCTGCGGATGGTGCCGTCTTTTCCTCCGGCGTCCATGGCCTGAAGCACGATCAGCAGTTTTTGCCGATTCTCGGCGTAAAGACGCGGTTGCAGCCGGATCAGTTCGTCGCGTAAGTCGCGGAACTCCTCCCCGGCGGATTTCCGATCGCTGTGAAATCCATCGGCCTTGGTCGGCACGTCCTTGATGCGAATGTCTTTTCCGGGCGTCAGTCGGTGGGTTCCAGGCATCCCGCCGATTCTAGCGGGGCGAGACCAAGCTGCCAACCGATGCGCGAGACTTGCCGCGAGGCGGGGCAACTTCAATCTCCGGGACTGTGGCCGAACCGGAGTCGGAAGCGCTTACGAGTAATCGGGCGTCAAATCGGGGCCTGTGACGATGCCCAGCGGAGCGTAGTCCTGATATCCCGGAAATACTCGACCGAGTCGGGGGTTGCCCAGGCGCCGGATCATGATCTCGCTCAGGACCTGCCGATAGTCGGTGGTGACGGCCAAATCGGCATGATCGAAAAGCTGGTCGTGGTGCAGCCCCGGCCACTGACCGTAAATGCCGCCGGCCACTTCACCGCCCAAGACCATCATGACGTTGCCGTGTCCGTGATCGGTGCCCTCGTTGTCGTTTTCTCTGAGGCGCCGGCCGAACTCGCTCTGGACGACCACGGTCAGCCGTTGAGCGTGAGTCTCGGATTGGCTGCCTTCCAGATCGCGGTAGAGCGCGCTCAATCCGTCGGCCAGTTCCGAGACCAGACGACCGAAGTAACCATTGACCCGATTGTTCTGAAAAGCGTGGGTGTCCCATCCCCCCAGGTCGATGGTGGCGACTCGCAGACCGACTTCCAGTTTGATGATCTGGGCCAGGGCCTCGAGCTGATCTCCGAATGAGCCTCGAGGGTATTCAACTCCCTCGGCGGGTGTGTAGTCCTCTCGGACGTACGACTCTATGATGTCGACGGCGTTGAGAGCTTGCACACCGGAACGGTGGATCCGACTGTTGCCGGACTCGTAGAGCCCGCGCAGCGCGACTCGGCGTGCATCCTGCCAGCGCCAGTCGCCCGCGTCCAAGTCGAATCCGTGGGTTCCGTCGAGGACCATGGTCTCGATGCTTCCCAGCAGGGATCGCGGAACCAGGCTGCCCATGGCGATTGAAGGCGCCAGGATCTGATCGGGCAGCTCTTCGGAACTCTCCAGGTGGCGGGCGAGCCAACCCCGGGCGGCGGTTTTTTTGCCCGGCGTCCCCAACTCGATGTACTGCATTGCGTCGAAGTGACTGCGGGTGCCGAAATCCAACCCCGAGGCGAGGACGAATGCCAGTTTGCCTTCTTGAAAGATGGGCAGCAGCGAGGCGGCCGCACGGTGAAGACCGAACTCCCCGTTCAAGTCCAGGGCGGCTTCCTCTCCACCGGTGGCGACCTTCAATTCGGGCCGGGCCTGCTCGTAGAATCCGCGGTCCGGGCCGTCGATGGGCGGCACCAGGCTGAGGCCGTCCATGCCGCCCCGCAGGAAAATGTAAAGCAGTATGTTCCGATTCTCTCCGTCCGGATCTGCGAAGGAAGCGTAACTGAAGCGAGAGCCCGCCAAGGCCGCAATGGCCGACGAACAACCCACCATGAAACCGCGTCGAGTAGTGGTTGCGCTCATGATTCTCCTTGCGTCAGGGGTGAGAGAGGTTCGGAAAGCGACGATCTTCAAAACCCATCGGCTTGCTAAATTCTAAAGCTGTGACACCGCCTAAATGGTGGAGGATGAGAGATTCCTCGGCTTAGCGTTCCAAGAACTGGGGCGACATGCCGATCAGGGCGACCACCGACCGCACCCGGTCGGGCACCCCCTTTTCCTCCAATCGAATCGGGTAGTCGGGATTCCTCCCCTGTGCCATGAAGTCGACGATCTCCCGCCGGGCGGCGGCGGGTAGCTTTCGGCCCAGCATCCGGTCGCTCCAGAAATCGACCAGTTGGTTGGGGGTCTCCGCCCAGGCCGGGGTCTCCTCCAGGATGGGCAGTGCGTAGCGATCGTCCTCGTCTTCGACGACCAGCCAGGAAAGCAGCCTCCAAAGCTGAACGAAGGTTGTCGAGCCCAGCCAGTTCTCTTTCTCCTCCGGATAGCCGTCGGGGGCCGGCCACTGAAAGAGCGGCTGGCCGGTATGCCAGTACTGATACAACAGCCGGTCCGAAAAACGATCTTCAAAACCCATCGTCAGCCGGGTCCCGGTGGCACGGAAGAAACTGACCACGACTTCGAAGGGCCTTTTGACCTTTTTGCCCCAGGTCTGTTGAAAGGCGTCGGAGAGTACGATGCTCCTCACCACGCGTCGCAGTTGATCGGGAGAATTGATCTCATCAAGAAAGACTCGCGCCGCCGAATCCACCACCGTTTGCGGCGGATCGTCGGCCAATAAGCGGCGCGCCAACTTCCAGGAGATGTGCCGGGCGGTGGCGGGGTGGGCGGCGAGCACGTCGAGCAGGTCGCGGCCGTCCTGCAGCGGGGGCTGATCGGCGGGGAGCCATTGACCCAAAACCATCTTTTGAAATCGATCGTGCCAATCGTTGCGGTGCTCCAGCTCGCCGTTATCCTCGTTCACCGTCCAGCCTGTGAAGCAACGGGTGGCTTCGTACACGTCGTCATCGACGTAACCGATCGGAAGTCCCTCCTCGTCCCGCTCCACGTCCAGTTGGCGCTGCACGCCCAGATAGCTCTGGGCTCCCAGGGTGTGCAATTCAAAGAGCTCTCGCGCGTAATTTTCGTTCGGCCCGGCGTTGG
>JBFGHF010000084.1:0-10205 GCA_041578355.1 Acidobacteriota bacterium | reverse complement strand
GTTCTCAAGGGTCTGCGCGAATACTTCAACCGGGTGATCGATCCCTCCGACGCGCGCGGCGGCATCGTCGGCGCCGTGCTGGTGCGCATCCACGAACCGGTCTTCGAGTCTCAGACAAAGACCAAGCTGGGGAGTACGACCGTGACCCCCGAGGGCCCCACCATCCGTTCTTGGGTGGTCGATTTCGTGCGCGACGAGCTGGTGAAATTCCTTCACAAGAATCCCGAGACGGGAAAGGCCCTGCAGCAGAAGATCCAGCAGAACGAGCGGGAGCGGCGCGATCTTGCCGGGATCAAGAAACTGGCCAGCGAACGCCAGAAGAAGGCCAACATCCACAACAAGAAGCTCCGCGACTGCAAGGTCCACTTCAACGAGCCCGGCAAGAAGGGCTTCGATCGTTCGCAGCTTTTCATCACCGAAGGAGACAGTGCCTCGGGAAGCCTCAACAAAGCGCGCGACGTTCGCTCCCAGGCGGTCTTTTCCCTCAAGGGAAAGCCGTTGAACTGCTTCGGCATGTCGCGCAAGGTCGTCTATCAGAACGAAGAGCTCAATCTTCTGCAGCACGCACTGGGGATCGAGGACGATCTGGAGGGCCTGCGCTTCAATCAGGTCATCATCGCCACCGACGCGGACGTCGACGGCATGCACATCCGCCTGCTGCTCCTGACCTTCTTCCTCCAGTTCTTTGCGGAGTTGGTGCGAAAGGGGCACCTCTACATCCTGCAGACCCCCCTTTTCCGCGTCCGCAACAAGAAGATCACTCATTACTGCTACAGTCAGGAAGAGCGCGACGAAGCCATCCGGAAGCTGGGGAAAAAGCCGGAAATCACGCGATTCAAGGGGCTGGGTGAGATCTCTCCCGGCGAATTCGGGCGTTTCATCGGGGACGACATTCGTCTCGACCGGGTGGAAATGCCCCAAGGTCTCAAAATCAAGGAGCATCTCACCTTCTATATGGGCAAAAACACGCCCAAACGGCGCCATTTCATCCTCGACAACCTCATCAGCGAACCGCTCGACGTGGTCCGCGAACCCGCCCTTCAATGAGCAAGAAAGAACAATCGAGCAACGGGAAGTCGCCTAACGGTTCGGTCGATATCGGGGTCCGGGCCACCTATCGCGACTACTTTTTGCAATACGCTTCCTACGTCATCACCGACCGGGCCATCCCCGACCAGTCCGACGGACTGAAGCCCGTGCAGAGGCGCATTCTGCATTCTCTTTGGGAAAACGAGGACGGGCGCTACAACAAAGTGGCCAATCTGGTCGGCCACAGCATGAAATACCACCCCCACGGGGATGCCTCGATCTACGCCGCCCTGGTGGCGATGGGTCAAAAGGACCTTCTGATCGACACACAGGGAAACTGGGGAAATCCCTGGACCAACGACGCCGCGGCGGCCGCCCGATATATCGAGGCCCGGCTCACGCGCTTCGCCAAGGAAGTCGTCTTCGCGCCGCAGCTGACCTCCTACCAGCTTTCCTACGACGGCCGCAACCAGGAGCCGGTGACCCTGCCGGTCCGCTTTCCACTTCTGCTGGCCTTGGGCGCCGAGGGCATCGCCGTCGGACTCAGCACCCGAATCCTGCCCCACAACTTCATCGAACTGCTGGAGGCTCAGAAAGCCTTCCTTCGCAACGAGGAATTCACCCTCCACCCGGACTTTCCCACCGGCGGCATCGCCGATGTGGGAGGCTACAACGACGGTCTTCCCGGGTCGCGGGTTCGCGTCCGGGCCAAGATCGAGTCCGGCAAGGGAAAGTCGCTGGTCATCCGCCAAATCCCTTTCGGAACCACTACGGATGCCCTCATCGATTCCATCCTGAGCGCCAACGACAAAGGCAAGATCAAGGTGTCTCGTGTCGAGGACAACTCGGCGGCGGAAATCGAGATCGTCGTCACCTTCCAAAGAGGCGTCGACATGGAAAAGGCGACCGACGCCCTCTACGCCTTCACCCTCTGCGAGGTCAGCCTCAGCTCCAACTTGATGGTCATCGACAAGGGCCGGCCACGCGCCACCAGCGCCTCCCAGTTGCTGGTGGAAAGCGCCAAGCAGACGCGCCGACTGCTCAAACTCGATCTCGAGATCCAGAGAGAAAACCTGGAACAGCAGTGGCATCTCAAGAGTCTGGTTCAGATCTTCGTCGAAAACCGGATCTACCTGCGGATTGAGAAGTGCAAGACCTGGGAAGCGGTTCTGGAAGAGATCGACCGCGGCCTCGAACCCCACAAGGAAAGACTGCGGCGAGCGGTGACGAAAGACGACCTGGTGTACCTCACCGAAGTGAAAATACGCCGCATCAGCGCCTGGGACTCGGAGAAGGCCCGCGGAGAATTGGACGCCATCGACGCCGAGCTGGCCCGCGTCCGCAAGAATCTGCGCAATCTCACGCAGTTCACCATCGATTACCTCGACCATCTCATCGAAACCTACGGGAAGGGCCGGGAGCGGAAAACCGTGCTTGCTTCGTTCGATACGGTCAGCGCCGTAACAGTCGTGGAACGGACCGACAAACTTTACGTCGATGCCAAGACCGGTTTCGTGGGCACGGATTCGAAGATCGGGCAGGAGGTGGGGCCTTGCTCCAGCCTGGACGACATTATGGTGATCCTCGAGGACGGCGGGATGGTGGTGACCAAGGTCGCCACCAAGAAGTACCTGGGCGAAAAAATCCTCCACGTTCAGGTCTTCCGCCCTCGCGACCGCGACGCCGTTTTCAATCTGGTCTACGAAGACCACTCCTCGGGTCGCGGCTACTCGAAGCGCTTTCGGATCGGCGGAGTGACGCGCGACCGCCGCTACGAACTCGGCAAAGGGAAGAAAGGGACCCGGATTTTCTATGTTTCCAAAGGCGACGATCAGCACGCCTATGTGCGCCTGCGCAAAAAGCCTCGAATCAAGACCGATCTTTACGTTCGATTCGACGAGCTTGCCGTCAAAGGGCGCGCCGCCGCCGGAGTCACCCTGACACGTCACAAGATCTCCAGCGCGCGCCCCATCTCGGAACGAGTCTACCTGGATCGCACGGGCATCACCTCGGAGGATTCCGAGACGGTCGAAGCCGAGCAGCCGCCTGCAGCCGAAGAACCTTCCAACGGCGGGCAGGAGAAGTTGTTTTAGGCGCTGGTGGCTGGGGTAGAGGCGGAAAGGTGCCCGCCTAATCAGACGGCCCCCGGTACAGACATTTCCGGAATCGCCTGCTCAGCTCATTCTTCGCAGGGCGGCCCGGGCCGCGAAATACCCGCACATGCCGTGGACACCGCCGCCCGGGGGCGTCGAGGCCGAACAGATGAAGATCTTCGGGTTGGGGGTGGACCAAGGGCTGAGCGAAGCCACCGGCCGAGTGAAGAGTTGTGACCAGTGGTTCGCCCCGCCTGTGATGTCTCCCCCGACATAGTTGGAGTTGTAGCCTTCCATGCCCGCCGGAGTCAGGATCGAACGGTCCAGGATGCGACTTTGAAATCCGGGGGCGAATCGCTCGATCTGGTTCTCGATTCGGCTGCTCCAGTCCAGCTCAGAGCTCGCCGGAACATGGCAATAGGCCCAGGCGACATGCTTGGCCCGGGGCGCGCGACTCGAGTCGAAAAGACTCGGCTGTACGAGGAGAACAAACGGCCTTTCACAATCCTCCCCCGACCAAGCCGCCTCCTCCGAGGTGGCGATCTCCTCCAGGGTCCCGCCCAGGTGAACCGTCGCGGCTTGGGATACGGCAGACGCCTCCCAGGGAATCGGACCATCCAGAGCGAAGTCCATCTTGAACACTCCGGGCCCGTGACGGTAGCGCGCCAACCGTCTCCGATAGCCCCGCGGAAGATGATCGCCTGCGATTCGGACCACCGCCTCGGGTGATAGATCGAAAAGGTAGGCTCGGGCTGCCGGTAATTCGTCCAGCGACTCCACTTGTCGATCCACGATCACCTCTCCGCCCAGAGAGAGAAAGTAAGCCGTGAGGGCGTCACCCAAGCTCTGCGAACCACCGGCCGCCAGCGGCCAGCCCACTGCATGAGCCGAGAGTTGCAGCACCAGGCCGAAGCCGGCCGTGAAGTGGCTGTCGAGGGGAAGAATGGAATGACCGGCATTACCTGCGAAGAGGGCTCTCCCCTCTTCGGTCTGGAAAGTCCGCCGACAAAAACTGGTCGCCTTGCGGCGAGCGTTGAGACCGAAGCGAAGCAGCGCGCCCGGAGCGCTGGGCAGGTGAAGAGGGCTGAGAAGGTCGCAAAGCAATTTTGCGCCGCTTTCCAGCAATGGACTCATCAAGCGGAAGTAAGCCGGACCATCGCGGCCCAGTCCCTCGCAGGTAGCCCTGAGCGACCTTTGCAGAAGGACGCAGCGTCCACCGTCCAGGGGATGGGCCAAAGGCGCTGTCGGCTCTACCCAGCGCAGGCCGAAGCGTTCCAGGTCGAACTTCTGAAAAACCGGCGAAGCGACCGCCAGGGCATGCACCGCCGAACAGACGTCGTGCCAGAATCCAGGGAGCGTCAACGCTGCGGTACGAAGTCCTCCCCCCGTATCCGCTCGCGCTTCGACGACCAGAACTCTCTTTCCCCTGCGGGCAAGAGCGATCCCTGCCGCTAAACCGTTGGGTCCCGAGCCGACCACAACGCAATCGTATCGATCACGGCTCGGCACGGTTCCGAATTGAAATCTCGAACGGCACTTCACTCTACTTCCAACCGCATCAGGTTTCCTCGGATGGCTTCATCGACGCGTTCCGGAGATTGTCTCAGAATCGGAGAAAGAAGGAATACACCGTGGCGGTAGTTTTTACGGGCAAAGCAGCCGTCACGGTCGTTTCTACAGCTGCGAAACGCCTCAATTCTCCCTCGACCCAACAGACGCCGTGCATTTCGTTCTTCCCCTAACTTGGAATCGATCTTGCTTTAATTGCGTCTTGGAGGAGTGAGGGTCGATTTCCGAGCCCGCCAAAACCGAACAAGGAAGTGTAATGATGATGATCAGAATTGTGATTCTGTGCGTAACGTTGGGCTTGAGTTTCATACCCGCTCAAGCGCAAGTCGGCAAAGTGCTGAAATCTCTGGGTCTGGACAAGCAGGAGAAACTCAGCGACGGCAAGGTGGTCTCGGGCCTCAAGGAGGCGCTTGAGGTCGGCACCAAGAACACCGTGGAACAAACCGGGCAGCTGGACGGATATTTCGCCAACGAGGCGATCAAGATCCTCATGCCCGAGAAGTTGCAGAAGTTCGACCGGGTGCTTCGCATGGCTGGATTCGACGAGCAACTGGACGAATTCGTTTTGAGCATGAACCGGGCTGCGGAGAAAGCGGCGCCTTTCGCCAAGGACATCTTCTGGACGGCGATCACGGAGATGACTTTCGAAGACGCCCGCGGAATCCTGCAGGGTGGAGATACGGCCGCCACCGAGTTCTTTGAGCGCACCACGCGCGACCGTTTGGCCGAGGCCTTTCACCCGACTGTTTCCGAGACCATGGAGGACGTGGGAGTCACTCGCCAGTTCAAGGCCCTGACGGGTCAATTCGAGAGGATTCCCTTTGTGGGCGGAACTCAGTCCTTCGACATCGACGAGTATGTCGTGGGTAAGGCCCTGGACGGGCTCTTTCACGTGCTCGGCGAAGAGGAGAAGAAGATCCGAACCAACCCCGCCGCCAGAGTCACCGACCTACTCAAGACGGTCTTCGGACAGAACTGATTCGAAGTTCCAAGCGGTCGCTGTCGCTCGCGGCCATCTGGTCGGCGCCCCGGATTGCCCGGCCCGGAGCCAGAAGCGACAGCGGGCCTCCCACCGGATTCTCGAATGGGATAACGCCATTCGCGACGGCTCAAGCGATCGCTGTCGTCCTGGCTCTGTGTGGTCACTCACGCTCCTTCATACGCCTCCTTTAGCCAACTCACCAGTTCCCCGTCGACTTCGCCCGGCTCGGTCACACGGACTCGGTGGCTGACCATGGAGTTGAAGCTCCCGGAGGCCTCCAAGCGGCCCGACGGCTTCCGTCCGGAAAGATTGATGCCCACGTCGACCCGCGTTTTCGTGGAGGGTTGAATCAGGCCGAACTGCTTGCTGCGACGCAGGCTTACGTAGCTCTTCTTGGGCGAGACCTCGACGTCCCCGCCGAAACCTTCCACCTTCGATACCAGCTTGTCGTAAATCGGCCGAAGGCCCGCCTTGGGTCCCGAGTATTGAACGTCGACAAGGTCTCCGGTGGTTTGCGCTGCTTTTCCGTGCTGCAGCGTCTTGTGAGCGATCAGATTCGCAAAGCCGTGACCGATGCCGTGCTCGCTTTTCAGAAGCTTGACGATCGCACCATGCTTTTCGAGTCCGCTTCGGGTGGTGATCTTCAGCCACTGATCAAGGCTCTTTCCCGTTTTCTCGGGCAGGTTCTGGATCATCGAGAGTTCCATTTCTTCGGGTGTCTTGGGCATTCGCGTCTTCTCCTTGAAAGATGGCTTGAACAAAGGGGGCGACAACACAATCCGCGATGCGGGGTGGAAACGCCCCGCAAATTATTTCCAAACACGGCAAGTCAGTTCAAACAAAGTGAATCTGCCAGACAGGAAAAAAAGTCTCTGCTTTATGCGATACTTGCCGCCAGGACGATTTTCACTCACACCAGGAGGGAGTGATGCTTGCCACCAATTGCGGGGTTTCGAAACTCCGCAGCCTCTTGCCGCTTCTCTTTGTCTGCACACTCGCGGCACCGCTCAACGGACAGACCCTGGCCGAACTGAACTGGCAGAGCGGCCCGTTGACCGCCAGTCTGGGGGACAAAGCCGGCATCAACGTCCCGGAGGGCTTTGCTTTCCTTGGACCCGAGGACACCCAGAAGATGATGGAGTTGATGGGCAACATCGTCTCTGGATTCGAGGCGGGGCTCATTTATCCGGGGGAGGGCGATTGGTTCATCGTTTTCGAGTTCAACCCGACCGGCTATATCAAAGACGACGACAAAGACGAGTTGGATGCGGACGGCATTCTGCAACGGATCCGAGAAGGCACCGAGGCGGCCAACGAAATCCGACGCGAACGAGGGTTTCCCGATTTGACGATCGTGGGATGGGAGCACCCTCCCCGTTACAACACCGCGACCAACAACCTGGAATGGGCGATTCGAGCGGTCAGTGAACAAGAACCCGTGGTCAACTACAACACTCGCCTGCTGGGACGCCGCGGAGTGATGGAAGTGGCGCTGGTGATCGACCCAGCCGAGTTGCAGGAGAAACTGCCCACCTATCAGGAATTGCTCGGCACTTTCGACTTTCGTCAAGGGGAGCGTTACGCGGAGTACCAGCCCGGCGACAAGCTGGCGGCCTACGGGCTCACCGCATTGATCGCAGGCGGCGCAGGAGCCGTGGCCGCCAAGACCGGTCTATTGGCGGCTTTGGGCAAGCTGATCGCCAAAGGCTGGAAGGTTCTCATTGTCGCGTTGATCGGAGTGGGGGCTTTTCTGAAGAGGTTCTTCACGGGGGGAAGCCGACATACCACACCGACCGAGCCGACTCCCTGAGCGCACTCCCCGGTGACTCACGCAGAGCTGATCGCACTTCTCGCGCTTGTCTATCTGCTGGACTGTTTGATCATCGTTCCCGAGGGATCTTTCGTCTTCGTGCAATGGCTTCCTTTGAGGCCTTTCACCCTGCAAAGGCCGCGTTTTCCCCTTTCCTCGAAACGCCTGGGAATCGGGATGGCCAACCCACTTCCCCCGCTGGGCCTGACGCTTCCCAGCCGCCCTCTTCCCTTCCATTTTTCTTCCCGGGGAGTCTATTCCTCGTCGATTTCCAGTTCCGACGACCCCGCTCTCGGCAGCTTCGTCGAGTTCGGTGAAATCGAGGACATGGAAGTCTCCGAACGGGAGATTTCGATCAACGGCAAGCCCTTCGCTCGAGCTGCCTCCGACAAACTGGCGCTCGACTCTGTTGAGCGCCTGAGACGGATTCTGGCCAGTGGCCGGCCCGCCGAATCGGTTCGCCAGATGGCTCGCCGGACGTTGGACGTGAAGACCATACGCCTTCGGTTGGACGACCTTCATCACGCTGCCAGGACATTGCGCTTGGCCTGCAACCTGCTGTTTCTGCTTCTCTTCGCGCTGCTGCCGGTCCTGGTCTGGAGCCAATACGTTCTCTATTGGCTGGCCGCGGTCGGATTGTGGGAGATCCCGGTCCTGATCCTCTATTGGCGTGCTCGGAGGCGACTCTACCCGGAGGAGGGAGGCTGGACAGCCGTCTACGAGTTGCTGCTGGTGTTGCCACCTCCCTCCGCCATCCGGGCTCACGATCATCTGAGCTCCACTCTGGTGGACGGCTATCATCCCTTGGCGGTGGCAATCGCCACCTCCAATGACAGCGACATTCGTGACCTGGCTCGTCAAGTCCTGACCCGACTGGTCCACCCGCTGCCTCTGGCAGACGGTTCGCCTGGCCTACAACGCATCCGCCAAGAGGCGATCGCGATCCAAAGGGAAATGGTCGAAGACTCGATCGTGGACTACGGGCTTGACCCGGGTGAGCTGTTGCGAGCACCGGAGGCCGAACCCGGCTGCGTCAGTTACTGTCCCCGCTGTCGGAACCAATTCGTCGGCGAAAAGGGGGTGTGCACGGGTTGCCCCGGGATCGAGCTCCAACCTCTAGGATAGTCCCGGCAAGCGGGGCATCTTCGGCGTCGCAACCCGGTCTTTTCCACCTCTCACCGAAAAAGTCGCTCCCTTCCCGCCTGCGGGCAGGTCATTTCCAGAAAAAGAAGGCCTCAGGCACCCTTTTGACCTCGAAGAGGGTCGCGATCAGTTCCCGATTCTCGCCCGCCCGATGAGGGCTGTAGAACTCCCAGGCCAGATCTCCATCGGCGGTCACCTCGAACGATCGGCCTTTCTCACTCTCGGTGATCAGAGTGTTGCCATTGTTCAACCGCTGGGCCACCCCGCAGGTCGCCGTGTAGAAGTCCGCCCCCGGATCCACCGGGTATCGCCATGCGACTCGGCGCGTCAGGGGATCGAATTCAATGACTTTGGATTTCCCGGATCGACCCCAGTTGTCGAAGAGCAGGATCCGCCCTCCCGGAAGGACTCGCGGATCGTGCTGTCCGCTGAAAGCCAAGGAACCGTTCCCTCGCAATGCCCAAACTATCGATTGGGTGCCCGGGTCGAGCACGCAAATCGTGTCCAAGAACAGAATCGAGAGCAGCAGGTTGCCGCTGCGGGCCCAGGGCAGGCGAGGCTCCTGAGTACCGTCCAGTATTTCGATCGAATTGGTGTGAAAGATGTCGCCCCCGCCTAGTCGTTTGATCCCTTTGAGAAGATCGCGGTAGGGCGACCGCTCGAAAGCGTCGAGGAGCGAGATTTCCGAGATCAACCTCCCCTCCGGGCTGAGCAGAGCGACATGGTCGTCGAGAATCGTTTTCTCGGGGTCGATTGCAGGCACCAACCGCGACCGGCGAGTCAAGGTGACGACGTCCCCGTTCGGCTGCACGGCTGCCTGGTGGTGGACGGGACCCCTAAACGCCCATTTGAGTCGAGACTCCCGGTCCAGCCGAATCAAACCGATTCCCTCGAAAATGGCCAGGATGTCCCCGCCGGGAAGCCACGCGACGCGACGCCAGTAACTGCTCTGGTGCGGACCCGCGGCGTCGGGCCAGATCCGTTCGATCGGGTAGCTCCAACGGTGAAGGACTTTTCCCTGCAGGTCGATCAACAGAGCCTCCGGGCCATGCCCGGAGTTGTAGAGGTTCAGCCCCGGCTGTGTGATCGAAGGCTCGAAGCGGGTGACTCCCTGGAAGGCCGGAGCGAGCACCGATCCGGCGGAATAAGGCAGCGTCCGCAGCCGGGAAAGCGCCTCTTGCTCAGGCCTTTCGGAAGAACCTGTCTCGGGGGCCGGGTGCCAGCGTCCGGTCGGTTCGGCAGGCGGCCCCGGGGGGCTCTGTGAAGACGCCGTCTCGTCGGACGGGGGGATTCTACAGGCCGACAGCGCCAGCCCGACGGAGACCAAGACCGCGACGATTGTCCCTGTCTTTCGAAGGCTTGGCGGTTTTCTGTGCTGCACCCGTGCGAGTTATAGTCTCAGACGCCACCGTTTTCAAGGAACCAAGGCTCGGGAGGCACGATGAAGAGAGTACTCACGATATTCCCGTTTCTTTTACTGGCTTGCGGCGAGACCCCCGAACCGCCGGAGAGCGCCGGCACGCCTCCGGCGCGCCGCCTGGAGGGTGAAACCCTGATCGTCCAGAAACAGCCGGGCCCC
>JBFGHF010000083.1:0-10226 GCA_041578355.1 Acidobacteriota bacterium | reverse complement strand
GTCACTTGCGACCCCGCTGGAAATCGGGCGCCGTCCGTGCTGAGAACGCGGGGCGCTGGCTGAGGCGCCGCTCGCCTTGACACTCAGGCTTCACGGCTTGCGAGTTCGCCTGCGGGCCTGGCGGACACTCTTTCAACCTTCGACCTTCCGAGCCGGCTTTCCCGTCATGGCCTCGGAGGGACGCATGATCTTGACCGGCTTCTTTCCTTGCGACGTCTCCGCCTGGTCGAGAACCGTTCTGACCAGCTCGAAGTTATAGCGGATCCCCCACCGGTCCAGTTCGTCGAGTTCGAGTGCCTTTCGGTAATTGGCTTCGGCACGGTTGAACCAGGAATAGGAATCTTCTTCGGCATCGCGATCCACACCTTTGGCGAAAAAGGCGTTTCCGCTCCAAAAGTAGGCCGCAGCCATGTCGTCGATTTCTTCCTGGACAATGGAGTCGGCGAGGGAGATGACTTCGTCGTAGTTGTCGAGCCGATATTGCACTCTCATTTGCCCGATCAGGGCTTGAGAATACTCTCTCCAGAAAAGGGACTGCATCAGGCGCGAGGTCCGCAGGAATCGAATCGAGTCCCGATACTCGTCGAGAGCGTGCTCGAACTGTTCTCTTTCCTCCTCTTGCGAGGCCCGGTCCATCGAACTTGCGATTGATCCTTGCAGATACCCGAAGCCCAAAAGGGCAAGCGAGGCAATCGAGATCAAGGCTGCCAGAAGCGGCAAAAGCCGCGATGGAGTTGTTCGACTTTCCTTCACGGTTCAGGCTCCACGATTCGGCTCATCCCGATCAGCGCGTGAAGTCTAGCGTTTGCTGGGGAGAACCGGATCGGGCTGAGTTTCCTCCAACCAGGGCCAATCCGGATCGGCGGCGTGCCAAATCCCGCGCAGCTGCCGGTAGCTTTCCGCAGCCAGCTCGTGATTGCCGGTTTTAGCGGCGGCGCGAGCCAGGCCAAGCAGGGAAAGCGACCTTCCCGGGGCGCGTTCCAGGGACTTTTGGAATTCCGTCAGCGCCTCGTCGGCCCGACCCAGTTTGAAAAGCACCTGGCCGAGCAACTCGTGGGCGGGCTTGGGAGGAAACGGGGGGCCGAAACTGAACGGCATCTCATCCTCGATGGCACTCGCCTCGCGCAACAGTTTCAAGGCTTGCTCCTGCCGCTCGTCCTCCAGTGCCAGAACGGCTTTCACCTGCATCCCCATAATCCGAGCCCCGGGAGAACTGCCGCAGCCGTCGATCTGTTGGGAGAGCTTTTCCACTTCACCGACCTTCTCCTGCTTGAAGGCGCTCAGCGCTGAGGCGAACAGGTTGGCGCAGGTGGGATCCTCCCCCAATCCGCCGACCTTCTCCAATGACGGCAGCAGCGTTTTGTCCGGGGGCATCGACCGCATGGGAAGCGCGCATGAACGCCAAATGTCGGCGCGTTCGCTCCGAGCCGCTCTTGCGGGTGTCGGAGTCCATCATCTCGAGGACTTTGCGGGCTTTGCCCAAGCGTCCCTGCTGCAGATACGCGTAGTGCAGCCAAAGTAGCGCGTGAAAGTTCCGGTCATCGATTCCGAGACCCTTCTTTTCGACTCGGCGGTCAGCGACTTCGAAAGAGGTTTCGTTGGCTTTGACCACTTCTTCCCACATTCCCATGGCGACGAAGATGTGCGACACCATGTGCTGGGCGTGCGAAGCCGCCGGCGCGATCTTGGCATAAACCCGGGCGGGACGCAGCCCCAGGGGAGCGTGGATCGGATCGTCGTAAGAGTGGATCATGTAATGGGCCGCACCCGGGTGCTGCGGGTTCTTGGCGAAGACCTCCTCCGCCAATGCCCCCGCCTGCATGTAATTGCGGAAGTCCCTGGTTCCATCGGTCAGCCCCAGGAAGGAGAGGGAGTAGAAGGCGGTCGCCTCCAGATCGTCCGGGAACGCTTCGTGGAGCCGACGCATGGCTTCGTGATAGGCCCGGTCGCGCTCGGATTTGTCACCGGGGCCGAAGAGGGCTTCGACGGCGCGAAGGTAGCCTTTTTCCCGTTCGGTGGGCGCCTTGGCCAAACGTGCTTCGGGATTGTCCCCGAGCCGCTGCAGAACCTCACGGGCCGCTGCCAGCTCGGAGGTCCGCCAGAGCGGATGGTTGGCGCACATGGCCTGGCCCCAATAGGCCATCGCAAAATCGGGGTCAATCTGCTCGGCCTTCTGGAACTGCTCCAAGGCGTCCTCATACTCGAAGTTGTGGAGGAAGAGGACTCCTTCTATGAAGTGCTTGTGCGCCTGCGGCAATCCGGAAGTCGGAAAATCGATCCGTCCCAGGTTCTGCCCGTGCGAGAAGGATGCGCTGCTCAGCAGCAAAACTGAGACAAGAACGGATTTCCAGTACTTGACGTTCATGATGAATCCTCCGATAGGCTGGCGCAGTTCATCTTATGCCGACTGCTTGCCCCACGGCAACCGGAAGACAGGCATCCCTGCCTGTCACACTCCCGACCAGGCATCCCTTCCCGTCACACGAGCAATCTTCGACACGGAATTCTGTAAACTAACTCCCGCACCGACCACAACAGGAGAGCCATGCTTTTCAGGATCCTGCCTCTGTTCGTACTCCTTTGGCCGCTTCTCTGTATCCGAGCCGAAGCGGCGGACTTCCGGGCCGACTGGAGTGAGGTGGCCGACCGGGTCTGGGCGGGGCCCGATTTCTGGGCCAATCGCCTGCAGGATTGGCGGGTTCGGGGACGGCTCGAGTGCATCGAGAAAAGCCCGGCCAAACCCATGAGGACGGTCCATCTGCTGACTCGCTATCTGACCCCCTCGGAGGGCGGGTTCGATCTGAGCGTGCAAACCGGACTGATCGACGAAGGAGAGGCAGCCGCCGACGCTGCCAGCGGGTTTCTGATCGGCGCCGCTCCGGATGTCGACTACCGGGCCGCGGCCCTGGTTCATCACAGCCCCGGACCCGGCGGCGGACTCTTCGCCGGCGTCGACGGCCGCGGTGAAGTCTTCATCCGCGACTTCAGCCACCCCGACCAGCCCGACTTGGCCCGATCGCAATCATCCGTCGGGACCCCGAGAGAGGTCCGGTTGCAGGTCGAGCTGCGGGTGTCGGGAGAGGGTCGGGCGCTCACTATCACGGCAACCTCGGAGGAAGGCGGATCGGCGAGCGCAACTCTGGCGGACACGGCCGAACTGGCGGGCGGCTTGGCCTTGGTCTCGCATCCCGGGACGGGAGAAGATTCGGGGCGCTTTTGGTTCCAGGACTGGCGGGTGACGGGGAGCCAGGTCGCCGAGGCCGCCGAGCGGCGCAGCGGCCCGATCCTCTCGGCGCAGCATACCCTCGACGCTGGTGTGCTCAAGATGACCGCCCAGTTGATGCCTATCGGCGAGACCGACAGCCGCGACGTGCTGCTCCAGACTGAATCCGAATCGGGTTGGCGCACCGTGGCCACGGCCAGTGTGATTTCGCCGGGATGGACCGCCACGTTCCGCGTCCCCGGCTGGGAAAGCAAACTCGATCACCGCTACCGCATCTCCTACTTGTCCAAGGTCCCCGGGGAGTCTTCGGCCTTCGAGGGGACGGTGCGCCGCGACCCGGTCGACAAACCGGTCCTCGTGCTGGCCGGGTTCACCGGCAACCACAATCTGCGCAACGGAGTCGAGCGCGCGCCCTTCGATTGGAATCGCGAGGCAATCTGGTTCCCGCACAACGACATCGTGGGCGCCGTCCGCCACCACCGTCCCGACGTTCTCTTCTTCAGCGGGGATCAGGTCTACGAGGGAGCCAGTCCCTCGGCGCCCGACCGCAGCGGAAACTACTCCTCTTTCCTGGACTACATGTACAAGTGGTACCTGTGGTGCTGGGCCTACCGGGACCTGACGCGGGACACGGTGGCGGTGACGATTCCCGATGATCACGACGTCTACCAGGGCAACCTCTGGGGGGAAAACGGGCGGCCCGCCGACCGCGACCACAACGGAGGCTACATCATGCCGGCCGACTTTGTCCGCATGGTGGAGCGAACCCAGACCAGCCATCTGCCCGCCCCCTTCGACGCCACTCCCATCGAACAGGGGATCGGCGTCTACTACACCGACCTGACCTATGGCCGCATCAGTTTCGCCATCCTGGAGGACCGTAAATTCAAGACCGGCTGCGCGGGCCGTGTGCCTCCCACCACCAGCGGACGCCCCGACCATGTCGTCGACCCCAGTTTCGACCCCTCCACCGTCGATGTAGCGGGTGCTGCGCTGCTGGGCGATCGCCAGCTGGCGTTCCTGCGCCACTGGGCGGCCGATTGGCGGGGCGCCGACATGAAGGCCTCCCTCAGTCAGACCGTCTTCGCAGGGCTGGCCACCCACCACGGCGCCAACCTGCAGTACCTGGTCGCGGACCTCGACTCCAATGGATGGCCGCAGGCGGGCCGCAATCGGGCGCTCAGCGAGCTACGCAAGGCATTTGCGTTCATGGTCGGAGGAGACCAGCACCTGGCCACCGTCGCGCACCACGGGGTCGACGATTGGAACGACTCGGGCTGGTCGTTCACAGTGCCCTCGGTGGCCAACTTCTATCCCCGCGCTTGGCTGCCTCCGACGCCGGGGAGGAATCGCGCTCCGGGGGCGCCCGAATTCACCGGGGAGCACCTCGACGGGCTGGGAAACAAAGTGACGGTCTTCGCCGCGACCAACCCCCAACCGATGGGCCACGAACCGCCGGCCCTGCACGACCGGATGCCGGGCTACGGGATCGTGCGCTTCGACAAGACCGATCGGACCATCCTCATCGAAAACTGGCCGCGTTTCGCCGATCCCGCCCAGGCGGAAGCGCCTCAGTACGAAGGCTGGCCGATCCGGATCGACCAGCTCGACAACTACGCTCGCCGGGCTGCTGCTTTTCTTCCGCGGCTGGAGTTTTCGGGAATCGAGAATCCGGTGGTCCAAGTCGTGAATCAGGCCACCGGCGAGATCGTCTACACGCTGCGCATCCAGGGCAGATCGTTTCAGCCCAAAGTGTTCGATGCGACAGCAAGACACACCCTTATCGTGGGCGAGCCCGAAATCGATAGGCTGAAAACGCTGAGCGATCTCGAGCCCGGCCCCGAGGGGAGCGGACGACGGCTCGAGATCGTCTTCGATTAGCCTGTGCAGGCGCCTACGGAACCACGCGGTAGATCTCGTCCGCGGCGTTTTCGCCAACCCTGGGAACGGAACCATGCGAAACCCGATCCCGAAGCCCGAGACGCGATCCCGAGCATCGCCGGGCTGCGGATCAGCGCGTTACTGTTCGGAATCGGGAAAAGCGGGAGCAAGCCCCCGCACTCCAAAGGGCGGGGACTGAAATGACACGGAGGCGAGCGCCCCAAAGACTCATCATTCGTAAAGCGTCTTGATCAGCCAGGGGTCGGCGGTCCGCTTCTGAAAGGCGAGGAGCCTGGCCTTCAGTTGCTTCAGGACGCTGGCGAAGGCCGAGTCGGCGGCCAGATTCTTGGATTCCCAGGGATCGTTGGTCATGTCGTAGAGCTCGAACTCGGGACGCTGGACGTAGTCGGCGACCGTTCGCACCCCGTAGCGCGCTCCCTCCCCCTGCTTCAGCGCATACTGCCAAGCCGACGAAGCAAACAGATCCGTGGCGAAGGGAAAAGGGAGCGGATAAGCGATGTTCCAGATCAGCTTGTGTCGCCGGGTTCGGACGACTCGCATTGGGTAATACATCTGGATCTCGTGGAAAGTGTGAGAGGCGAAGACCTCGTCCCAGCCTGACGGGTTCTCTTGTTCGAGGATTCCCAGAAACGAACGTCCGTGCAGACCGTGGGTGGCGTCGATTTGATCCCGCACGATGCCCTCGGCGATGTGCGGCTCGTATCGGGGCGGCTCGACTCCCGCGTAGTCCAGAATGGTGGGCGTCAGATCGACCCAGGAGATCATCGCCCGGCTGACGACGCCTCTTTTCCGCGCCGATGGGTGGCGCACGATGGCGGGGGAGCGGAGCCCCGGCTCGTAGACGGTCGTCTTGGCGCCGGGGAAGGCGATTCCGTGATCGGAGATGTAGATGAATAGCGTCTTGTCGAGCAGTCGAGACTCTTCGAGGACTTGCAGCAATCGCCCCAGTCCCTGGTCGAGTCGAGAAACAGACTGGTAATAGTGGGAGAGATCGGCCCGGGTGGCGGGGTTGTCGGAAAGAAAAGGCGGCACGATCACGTTTTCGGGCCGGTAGATCACGGGTTGAACACCCGGATACCCCTCGGGGCGATTCCCAAAGCGGTCCGGACTGTGGGGGTTGGTCGTGTCGCGGCCCGCGCCGCGGTGGGGATCGGAGGTGCAAAAGTAAAGGAAGAAGGGGCGCTCGGAGTCGGCGTCGAGGAATTCGCGGCTGTTGTCTGCCATCTCCACCGGGTTCCGCGACGAACCGGCAAGGAAGTGATCGAACCGATACAGCTCCCGAGGGGCGACGTGATACTTGCCAACTGAGGCGGTCCGGTAGCCCGCCTCGGAAAGCATGACCGGCAGGCTCTTGAGATCGGGGAAGCTCTGGAAGTGGTGGTAGCTGTGCTCGTGGCCGTACTGACCGGTGCGGTGGTTGTGCAGTCCGGTCAGGATCACCGAGCGGCTGGCGCTGCAGCTGGCCGTCGTGGCGAAGGCGTTTCGAAAAAGGGTGCCTGCGGCTGCCAAGCGGTCGAGGTTGGGAGTTTGAATCACGGAGTTGCCGTAGCACCCGGCATCCTGACCGTGGTCGTCGGCCACGAAGAGCACGATGTTGCGGTCGGCTGCGGCCCAAAGCCAGACGGACGCCACCAGCATCAACACCCAACAGCGAAGCAAGTTTCTAATCAGTTCTATCATTCCCTAATCCAGCCTCCTCCCGTGAAGAATTCGGTCCACTCGGTTTCGCTCTTCGCTCTCCGTCTCGCTCTCGAAGGATCTTCCCGGAACGCAGCCTGGAAGGCTGCGCCACGTTACAAAACCACCGTCTCCTTGATCAGCCTGCCTTCGGCGAAGCGTGACAACCCCAATTCACCGACATCGATCAGATCGGTGCGCCCCGCGCAGATCAGGTCGGCCAGGATCATCCCGACGGCCGGCGAATGCATCATGCCGTGCCCGCTGAAGCCGTTGGCCAGGAAGAACCCTTCCACCCCCGGGGCCTCGCCCAAAATGCAGTGGTGGTCGGGCGTGACGGCGTAAAGGCCCGCCCAGCATTTTCGCGGGTTGATGCGGACTCTCTCCAGGCAGGGCACCCGCGCGATGGCCTTGGCGGCCACCATATCGATCATGTTGGGGTCGAAGGCGAGATTGAAGCCGGGAGGCTCGTCCGGATCGGACCAGCCCATCAGCACGCGACCCGATTCCTTGCGCATCAGAAACCCGCTGTCGATGTCCACCGTCATGGGAATGTCTTCGGGAATCTCGGGGAACTCCTCGGTCATCACCAGCATGCGACGAATCGGTTCCACCGGCAACTCGAGCCCGACGCTGGACGCCAGACGGGCCGCGGCGGGTCCGGCTGCGTTGACGACACAGGGAGCCTGGATCACTCCTTGCGCGGTCCGCACACCGGTGACGCGGCTGTCTTCCGTCTCAACTCCGGCAACTTCCCGGTTCAACTCCAGCCGCACCCCCAGTCTTTTCGCCTCCTGTCCGAAACCGAGGGCGATGCTGTAGGGATCGGCGCACCCGTCCTCGGAGCAAAACGAGGCGGCAACCAGATCCGCGGTGTGAAGGAATGGCAAACGAGTTGCGACTTCGACCACGCTCAAGGCTTCCACGGGTACGTTGTGACTGCGCTGCAAATCGAAATTGTGCCTCAGGCCGGCGGCTCCGTCGGCGGTGGCGGTCAAGAAGAGATAGCCGTCCTGGCGAAATCCGATGTCTACTCCGAATTCCTCTTCGAAGCTTTCGAACACGGGCAGCGAGAGCTGCGACATCCGGATGTTGGCGCGCGTCGAGAACTGCTGGCGAAATCCTCCGTTGGCCCGGGGAGTCGAACCGCTGATCCAGCTCTCCTCCTTCTCCAGCACCAGCACTCTCGCCCCACCCCGCTTGCTGAGGTAGTAGGCGATGCTGAGACCGATGATACCCGCGCCGACGATGATGACATCGTATGTCTTCTTCAAACGACTACTCCGTGAGTGGAAAAATAGACTGAGCCGAGCGCGTCGGCAAGCGGCGGGTGTTCCGATGACCTGCGAAGTAGCGTCGCGGGAGCTGCCGCACGTCGCTGCGTGACATCGGGACCCGCGATGAAAGGTCTCAATGGGAAGATGGGCGGATGCTTCGCTGCGCTGCGCTTTCAGACTCCAGAGCAGGCGTCGGACGACCCCCTGCCGAGCTACAAGTCGGCGCTTCGCTCTGAGAATATCGCCTTCCACTCGGCACGGTTTACTTTTCGGGTCAGAAACCAGACAATATGGCCTTCTTATGCAGGACCGCCGAGAACAGTTAGCACTACTGGACAGGACGTTGGGGTCCATCATCAGCAATTGGTACGAGCGCGTAAAGCCCAACTACGTGACCGAGGAAGAAAGCCGTCAATTGGGGGTCGAGCCTGAAGTCAAGTTCTTCCACGAGGAGGGCATGCACCGCATCAAGTTCGCCCGCACCGAAGAGCTCGACGTGACTTACGGCTTGGGGGTCTTCGAGCGCGAGGGCCGGGTCTTTGTCGAATCGAGTGTCAACAACAAATCGGCCCATTTCGATTTCGACGGCTTCGTCAGCCGACCCAAGAAGCACTATTGGAGAAGCCGCAACGAGAAACCTTGGACCCACCCCGAGTTCGACCGTTTCACGTACAATGACCTCCTGCCCTTCGAACCCGCGGTGGGCGAGACGGTTGAACTGGAGACTCGGGAGGAAAAAGCCGACGTGATCCGGCTTTATTTCCCCCTCAACCCGCGGCGCGAGAAACTCTTGATGGAGCATCCCGAAATCCTGCAAGATCTCATTGAGAACTACTGCCTCCACCCGCTCAAGCGAATCTATGCTCAAACCTACCGCGAAAGCTGAAGCTGGCTCCTGGCTTCCGGCTTCGGACTTCGGGCTTCGGGCCCCGTGCACAACCTCGAAGGGATTGCCTCGCCAAGCCCAGGGGGTCCGAGTCCCGGGTCGGGCAAGCAGACCTGTCGCCGACGACCCTGAAAGGGTTCCATCTTCGAAACCTTCCTTTGGCCCGGCGCGGAGGCGCCCATGAGAATCGGCGTTCCGCGTGAACTGGACAGGGAAACACGGGCGGCCCTGGTGCCCGCCGGAGTCAAGAAACTCCGGGATATGGGCGCCGAGATCGCGGTCGAATCGGGCTTAGGCGCCGCCAGCGGATTCCTCGATGAGGAGTATTCCTCAGCGGGCGCGCAAGTCGAGACGGACCGCAGGCAGCTGTTCGCGAATTCCCGCATCGTCCTGCGCGTCAATCAACCGACGATGCAAGAGGTCTCCGTCTTGAAGGAAGGGACCGTTCACGTGAGCTTCCTGAATCCGTTCGGGGAAGCGGATCTGGTCCGCAGTCTGGCCAAGGCGGGCGTCACCTGCATGAGTATGGAAATGGTCCCCCGCATCACCCGGGCCCAAAAGATGGACGCGCTCAGCTCGCAGGCCAACCTGGCCGGCTACGTCGCGGTGCTGGCGGCAGCCAATCATCTCCCCAAGATCTTCCCCATGATGACCACCGCGGCCGGGACCCTGGCGCCGGTGCGTGCCCTGGTGATCGGGGCAGGTGTGGCCGGGCTGCAAGCCATCGCGACGGCTCGCCGCCTGGGGGCGAGGGTGGACGCTTACGACACCCGGCCCGTGGTGAAGGAGCAGGTGAAGTCGGTGGGCGCCCGCTTTCTGGAACTCGATCTGGGGCAGACCGCCGAAACCAAGGGAGGCTACGCCAAGGCCCTTACCGAGGAGCAGCTTCAGCGTCAGCGCGAAGCTCTGACCGAGCTCTGCGACCGCTATGACGTGCTCATCACCACGGCCCAAGTGTTCGGCCGAAAAGCGCCTCGCATCATCACGGCCGAGATGGTGGGCAGGATGAAACCCGGCAGCGTCTGTACATCCGCCCGGATAACAACGGGGACCTTTCGCTCGAGGCGTTTGTCCAGCTCGAGGTCGAGTTCATGTGGTGTTACGATCGACTTGACGCCCACCTCCAACTCGTCGGGATCGCCTCGCTGGAGAGAGCCGGTCCCGGCGAGTTGTCTTTTTTGGCGGCTGGACGGTATCTGGCTGACTTTCGTCGCTCCCACGCGTCGGTCGTCCTCATTCCACCGGAGTACCGTGATTATCC
>JBFGHF010000082.1:0-10232 GCA_041578355.1 Acidobacteriota bacterium | reverse complement strand
GTCGTCGCGGTCGTTCTTCACCGCGCCCGCAACCCGCTTCGCGGACAGGTCGCCAAGTTCCTGGGAGAAAGACTGAAATTAATGACCGAATCGATGATCCCGACGAAACCCTAGACAGCATCATCGCCGAAATCGGAGAGGAAGACCTGAGCAGCCAGACGGTGTCTTCGTCCGCGCAGCGGGTTTGGAGCCGACTCCAACAGGCATCCGCCCAGGGCCGCGGCGAGGAGACCGAGCCTTTTTCGATTCGCGACTGCTCCGACGTGCAAGGCTTGATTCCAGTCTATCTGGAACGGGAGTTGAGCGACGGTAAGCGGTTGCTGATGGAAGACCACCTGCGCGAATGTGTGGCTTGCCGGCGGAAACTGCGCATGATCCGTGACGGAGTGGAAGGGCCGATTCCGCTGTCGGTGAAGCCGACCCGAGGCTCCGGCTGGATTTGGGCGACCGGCGCCATCGCGGCCGTCATCCTGGCGGCCCTGATCCTTCAGTTCGGCCTCTGGGAGCAGTTCATCCCGGCCCCGGCCGGACATCGCGCCACGGTCGAATCCGTCGACGGAACCCTGTTCCGGGTCACACCCCAGGGCTATCGTCCCATCGCGGCCGGAGAGGAACTTGGCGAATCGCAAGAAGTTCGGACCGCCAAGAACTCGCGGGCGGTGCTGAGACTCAGAGATGGCTCGGCCGTCGAGCTGGGCGAAAGGGTGCAACTGGGCGTGTCCGAGGGCGGCTGGAGCCGCACGCTTCGCCTCGCCCAGGGCAACATCATCGTTGACGCGGCGCCTCAAGGACGGGGACGGCTGCGGGTCGTGACTCCAGACTGCCAGATCGCCGTAAAAGGTACGGTGTTCGCCGTCAATCGGGGAACCAAGGGCTCTCGAGTCCTGGTCATCGAGGGTCAAGTCGCCGTCAACCAGGGGCGGAAGGAGCAGTTGCTGGGGGCGGGCCAGCAGATGGCCACCCACCAGAGCCTGCAAAGAGTGTCCCCCGAACGGGAATTGAGCTGGAGCCGGGACGCCGAGAAGCACCTGGCCCTGCTGCGCGAGCTCTCCCTGCTCGAAGGCCAATTGCAGACGGCCTTGCGGCCGGGTCTGCACTCCTCCACTTCTTTGCTCGATCTGTTGCCGGAGCAAACGGTCGTTCTGGTTTCGTTGCCCAACCTGAGCGCCAGCCTGGGAGAAGCCCACGGCCTCTTTCAGGCTCGCCTGGCCGAAAGCCCGGTGCTGCAGGAATGGTGGAACCAATACGGAGCCGAAATCCAGCCTCACATCGACGATCTTGTGCGACGACTGGGCTCCTTCGGAGACAACTTGGGCGATGAAGTGGCGATCTCGCTCGATCTCGAGGAAGAAGGCGGAATCCGACCGCCTCTTCTGCTCGCCGAGGTCACCGACAGCAATGCTTTCTCATTGGTTCTCGAGTCCGAAGTGGAGCGCATCAACGGCGAGATCGGCGAGGATCTCCTGGTGATCGTATCCGATCCGTTGAGCGCCGCGGGCCAAGGGGGAGACAGTCTTTATCTCTGGCTGGCCGGAGATATTTTCGCCGCTTCTCCCTCTCTCGAGCGCTTGGCCGACCTGGCAGCAATCCTCGATTCGGGTGCGGGATCGCTGGCGGGCACTGCCTTCCATCAACGTCTGGCGGCCGCCTATTCGGAAGGTGTTGCCTATCTGGTCGGTGTCGACGTGGCCCGTCTGGTTCAATGGGAAATCGATACTTCCCCCGCGGCGCTGGCCGAGGGCCGCGCCCTGCGCAGGTTGATCGACTTCGAACACCTTCTCCTGGAAAGACGCCCGGTAGGAGAACTCTACGAGAATCGTGCCCAATTGAGTTTCAGCGAGTCGGGCAGCGGCATCTCGGCATGGCTGGCCGAGCCCGCCCCCATGGGCACCCTCGACTTCATCTCGGCGGAGGCCCGGGCGGTCGGCGCCTTTGTGATTGACAACCCCGAAGTGGTTGTGGACGACGTCTTCGAGATCCTGCGTTCGTCCGATTCCGAGGCTTGGCAGCGGCTGGTCGAGTTTCAAGTGGAGAAGGGGATCGATTTCCGCAACGACGTCGCGGCCCCTCTCGGAGGAGAGTTCGCGGTGGCGCTGGACGGGCCGGTCATCCCCACGCCGGCCTGGAAGGCGATTGTCGAAGTCTACGATCCGAGCCGACTCCAGCGGACCCTGGAATGGGCGATTACCGAGTTCAACAATCACGTCACCGAAGCCGGGGACTCGGGCCGCTTGGAGTTGTCGGCTCAACACGTGGGCAATCGCACCTTCTATTCCATCGCCTCCAACCTGGCCGAGACCGAGATCCACTACGTGTTCGTGGACGGCTACTTGATCGCGACGCCCGGCCGGGCGCTTCTTCTGGACACCATCAATTTTCGCGAGACCGGATACACCTTGCCGTCGTCGGAAAGATTCCGAGAACTTCTGCCCCAAAACGGTGAGGTCAACTTCTCCGCCTTCGCCTATCAGGACCTCGAATCGGTCCTTCAGCCGCTGGCCGAGCGCTTGGAAGGGTTGGCGGGCGAAGCTGGACAAGGGGAGGAGCTGACCCGGATGATGTCCGAAATCCGGCCCAATCTGATCTACGCCTACGGCGGTCGAAATCAGATCACTCTGGCCGGCACGGACGACCGTCTGGTCGGTTTCAACCTGGCGCGGTTGCTGGCCCAATCGGCCTTGCTGGAAGAGACTCTGCGGCAAGAAGGCAAAGACGGGAATTGATCCCTCCCCGAGCACAAAACGAAGACACGAGGATCAAGCTTCCTCGTGTCTTCGTCCGCGTTTCGACTCGTTCAGGCACCTTTCGAAATGCGCCTGGTCGGCCTCCGAACCGCCGGAAACAAGGCTTCCCGCCGACCGGCCCTCCCCGGGTTGAACATTTTTTTTCGGCAGTCGTACAAGGCTAGCGAGTCATGGTCGACCAACCCGTCATAGAACTGTGCAATCTGAGCGTCCGATTCGGACGCTTGGAGGTGCTCAAGAAGCTGGAGGGTTCCTTCTCCGGTCAGTCGATCGGCCTGTTGGGTCCCAACGGGGCCGGAAAGACCACCTTGATCCGAACCCTGATGGGCTTTCATTCGCCCTCCGAGGGAACCGGCCGGATCTTCGGCCGAGACATCCGGCAGAATTCCAAGGAAATCCGGCAGTGGATCGGTTACATGCCCGAGAACGATTCCTTCGTCGCCTCCATGACGGGGATCCGTTTTGTCCGGCTACTCGGTGAACTGTCGGGTCTCCCCTCGGAAGAGGCCATGGAACGGGCCCACGAGGCGATGTTCTACGTAGGCCTGGGAGAGGCCCGCTACCGGGCCCTGGGGACCTATTCGACGGGCATGAAACAGCTGGTCAAGCTGGCCCAGGCGCTGGTCCACGGCCCCCGCCTCTTGATCCTGGACGAGCCCACCAACGGACTGGACCCGCCCGCGCGGCGTCGCATGCTCAAGTTGGTGGAGGAGATCCGCAAGTCCGGTCGGGTGAACATCCTGCTCTCGTCGCACCTTTTGCGAGATGTGGAAGTCAGCTGCGAAGAAGTGATCATCCTCAAGGAGGGCGAGATCGCCGTCTATTGCGACCTGGAGGAAGAACGACGCGCCAACCGCAAGTTCATCGAGTTGGAGACGCAAGGACAAGCCGAAGTTTTCGTCTCGATCATCCAGGGGATGGGCTGCGAGTGCGCTCTCTACGGGGAGCGCATCAAAACCGTCCTTCCACCAGGCACGGAGATTCGCGACCTCTTCAAGGCGGCCGCCGAGCGCGACATCCAAATCCGTCGTCTCGACTATAAACGCGATTCACTGCAGGACATCTTTCTCAGGGCCATGGAAGGAGAACCCGGTGGCCGTTTATAAAAGGAGTTACCAGGCCTACCAGGGCCGGGTCACCCCGCGGAGCCTGCGGTTTTTGGTGATTCCGCGCTTCGCTTTTCAGGATCTCCTGCGGTCGAGGATCGTGCTGGCTTTCTTCGTGGGGTGTTTCGTGGCCCCGCTGGCCGGGGCGCTTTTCGTCTATCTGCGCTACAACTTGAGAGCATTGGAGTTGCTGCAGCTGCCGCTTCAGGAACTCGCCGCCATCGACAGCGGGTTCTTTTTCTTCCTCCTCTCTTTTCAGTCTTTTTTAAGTTTTGTCATGGTGATTCTGGTGGGTCCGGGGCTGATCTCGATGGATCTCGCCAACAATGCTCTGCCGCTCTATTTGTGCCGGCCCTTCACCCGTTCCGATTACGTTGTCGGAAAAATGTCTGTGCTGGTCGTCCTCTTGTCGCTGATCACCTGGGTGCCCTTGACGGCTCTGGTGCTCTTTCATTCCAGTCTGGCCGGCTGGAGCTGGCTGTTGGAGAATCTGAGGATTCCACTCGCCATCCTGGCTGGCGCCTCGGTGCTGATCTTGGTGTTGTCCCTGCTCGGGCTGGCCATATCGGCCTGGGTGAAATGGCGTCCGGTGGCGGGTGCGTTGATCGCCGGCATGGTTTTCGTCATGGCCGGGTTCGCCCAGGCCGTCAACGAGATTCTGGGGACGACCTGGGGAAACCTGTTCAATTTGGGGTTGCTTCTGGAGACCCTGTGGTCCTGGTTTTTCGACATGGAAAGCTCCACGGAGATGTCTGTCGGCCAAGCCATCTTCGGTCTGCTGACCATCTGCGCCGTATCCCTGCTGTTGCTCTCGCGGAAACTCAGAGCCTACGAGGTGGTGAAGTAGGTTTGTGGGTTTGTGGGTTCGTAGGTTCGTAGGTTCGTAGGTTCGTAGGTTCATGGGTTTGTGGGTTTGTGGGGTTATGGGGGTATCGGACACGGAATTGGAATCGGATTAAAGCCGCATGACTCTTCAAGACCGCATCATTTTCCACAACGTCTCCAAGTTCTACGGAGAGGTCTTGGGAGTCAACCGGGTCAACCTCTCGATCCCCCCCGGGATCACCGGCCTGGTCGGCCCCAACGGCTCCGGAAAGACGACGTTGCTGAACTTGATGACGGGGTTGTTGCAGCCCAGCAAGGGAGAAATCTCCGTTCTGGGACTGACACCGGATCAGCCCCAACTGCTCTTCCACCGACTCGGATACTGCACGCAGTACGACTCTTTCCCCAAGGGCCTGACCGGATTTCAATTCCTCTCGGGTTATCTCCGCCTCTACGGTCACAACCGGGAGGCATCGCATCGGTTGGCCGCCGAGGCGCTGGCTTCGGTGAGGTTGACGAATGCCGCCCACCGCAAGATCGCGGGCTACAGCAAGGGAATGCGGCAGCGGATCAAGCTGGCTCAGGCCATCTGCCACAATCCCGACGTCCTGGTCCTCGACGAGCCTCTCAACGGCCTCGACCCGGTGGGCCGTGCCGAAGCGATCGAGCTCTTCAAAGAGGCGGCCGGCAAGGGAAAATTCGTCATCATTTCGAGCCACATTCTGCATGAGGTCGACATGATCTCCGATCAGGTGATCCTGCTGGACAGCGGCTATGTCGTGGCCGAGGGCAACATCCGAGGGGTTCGCAGCGAAGTGAAGGACCATCCCATGCAGATTCTGATCCGCTGCAATCGGCCGGGACTGGTCGCCTCCCAGCTCTTCGGCCAGGATCACGTGGTCGAGGTGAAGGTGCACGAAGACCGGCGGGGGCTCTTCATCCGAAGCCGTGACGCCGAGAGTCTCTACCTGCTGCTCAACCGGGTGATCGTTGAAAACGAACTCGAGATCGAGACCGTCACGCCGGCCGACGAAGACGTCGAATCGGTTTACGATTACTTGATCGGCTTCGAGGGAGGTTCGCATTGAACCAGGACTCCGCTTCGAGCGCGCTGAAGGACTGGCGTCGCTGGCCTTGGACTCTCTGGGGCCGTCAGGCGTTGGCGGTGATGGGCCTGGAACTCAAAAAGTCTCTACGGGGGCGCCGCCACTGGAGTGTCCTGTTGCTGGCTGCGGCTCCGGTCTCTCTTTTCGCGCTGCGGGCTGCCGTCGAACTCCCCGGAGAGGCTGTGCAAGCTCTGGGAGGCCTGGCCGTGGTCTATGCGGTGGTGTTCCGCACATTCATGCTGCGTCTGGTGGTCTTCTTCGGGTGCGTAGCGGTCTTCGCCAACCTCTTTAGGGGCGAACTCCAGGAAAAGACGCTTCATTACTACTTTCTGGCGCCGATTCGGCGCGAGGTGCTGGGAATCGGCAAATATCTGGCCGGCCTGGTCTCCGCCGGGTTCATTCTGGGGAGTGCCACCGCCGCCTCATTTCTGCTTCACTATCTTCCCGCTGGCTCCAGCCAACTGGCCGATTTTCTCTTCGACGGCCCCGGCTTGGGACATCTGCTGGCCTACGTGGCCGTCACTTTCCTGGGCTGCCTGGGCTACGGCTCGGTCTTCTTGCTCATGGGGCTGGTCTTCCGGAATCCGATCATCCCCACAATCGTCGTCCTGGGTTGGGAGAGCATCAACTTCCTGCTCCCTCCGGCCTTGAAGAAGATCAGCGTGATCTACTATCTGGAGTCGCTTTGCCCGGTTGCCGTGCCGCAGCGCGGCATCACCATCCTGGCCGACCCGGCGCCCCTCTGGCTGGCCGTTCCGGGTTTGTTGCTGTTGACGGCGGTCGTGCTGTTTTTGGCCGGGCTTCGCCTGCGTCGACTGGAAGTCAGCTATTCGACGGAATAGGTTTCGCAAGCCCGGGTGGACAATTCAGGCGGGGAACGCATTCGGTACTGGAAGACTTGTCAAACCGTGATCCGGCGACACCGCGGTTTTGGGAGTCGTGTCCTGAGCCCGAAGTCCGAAATCCGGCGCGCCTATTCTCCGATGTCGTAGGCGAACAGCAACTCCTGATTGCGCAGGTAGAGCCGACCGTCGCTGATGACGGGGTGGGTCCAGAAGAGCCAGCGGGCTTGGCGCAGCTCGGAGTCGGGAGTGAGCTGAAAGCGTCCCCGCTCTTTCCATCCCTCGGGGCTGGCATCGATCAGCACGACCGTCCCGTCCTGCTCGCCGAGGAGATAGAAGCGTCCGTCGGCGTAGGCGATGGCGCCCTTTCCGAGGGCTTCCTTCTCGCTCCATACTTCTTCGCCGCCGGCGAAATCCATGCACATCCAGCCGCGCCCGTCGGAGTACCCGTAGAGATGTCCGTCGAGCAGAACGACTCCGCCGTGATGGTTCTTCATCACCTTGTTGAAATAGACGTCGCTGACGTTGTTGGAAGCGTCGAGTCGGACCAGCTTGGAACCCACTCCGTAACCCGAGGTGATGAAAACACGACCCTCTTGGTAGACCGGTGTGGGGACGACGGCGGTCCTGCCGGGCCAATCGGATCGCCAAAGCAGCCCACCGTCGGTGGCTCGAATACCCACCAGGGCGTCGACGGTCAATTGAACATACTGGCGGACGCCGGCCCATTCGATGACGATGGGCGAGGAATAATGAGCCGGGGAGGTGAACTGGCTCGATTGCCAGAGCAGCTTTCCGTTATTCGCATCGAGCGCGGCCAGAGTCCCGCGAGGACCTCCCGGGGTGCATACAACCCGGCCCTGGTCGACGAGGACGCTTTCGGAGTAGCCCCAATTGGGGGGCGAGCCGCCCAGATCTCGCATCGAGACTTTCCAGAGCAAAGCTCCGCTGTCGGCGTCGGCAGCGACCAAATCGCCGTACGCGCCCAGGGCGAAGACACGTCCGTCGACGATGCTCGGCGTTCCACGAGGTCCGTTGCCCCTCGAGTTTTGGAACTCGTCGCCCACCTCGAGAGCCCAAAGCTCCTTGCCATTCCGCGCGTCCAGGGAGAGGAGCTGTTCGACTCCGTTCCGCGAGCCCATGATGTAGATTCGATCGCCCACTACAGCGGGGCTGGAGAAGCCGATCCCCGAGTCCTTGAACGTCCAGAGCAGCGGCGGACCACCCTCGGGCCAGGCCGGCAGCAGTCCTTTTTCGCGGGAGACCTGGTCTCGGTGGGGACCTCGCCATTGCGGCCAGTCCTCGGCCGGCAACAGTTCGAACATGCACACGGCCAAAAGCGAGCCGAGAAGAGCGGAGAGCGTCGTTTTCATAGCGTTTCCTTGTGATTCTTACCTGCGGTTCGAAGTATAAGTCTACTATGGAGCGGATCTTTGCCCGCGTTCGCGCGTCCGGCCTGCTTCTCGCCGGTTCCCGCCATTAGCGCCAGCGCCGGGAATGAGGGCGGCCTTGCCCGCGATTCCTTCCGGGCCTGTGGGAACCGCCGCGCCCCGAGCACTACAACCCCAGTACGTAGGCAAAGATGAGCGGGGCGACGATGGTGGCGTCGGAATTGATCATGAAGCGGGGGCACTCCGCCCCGATCTTGAACCAAGTGATTTTCTCATTGGGCACGGCACCCGAGTAGGAGCCGTAAGACGTTGTCGAGTCGGAAATCTGGGCGAAGTATGCCCACAGCGGGGCTTTGGTTTTCAGGTCCTGAATCAGCATGGGCACCACGCAAATCGCGAAGTCTCCCGCAATGCCCCCGCCGATCTGAAAGAAGCCGATCGGATCGGATGAGTTCTTCTGGTACCAGTCGGCCAGGTGCTCCATCTGCTCGGTGCCCGAGCGGACCACACGGTGCGTCGGGACTTTGCCTTCCATCACTGCGGCGGCCAGGGCGTTTCCCAAGGTCGAGTCCTCGAATCCGGGAGTGTAGACGGGAATCCCCGCTTGATGAGCGGCCGCCACCCAGCTTCGCTCTAGCGCCCCGCTTTCGCCGGGCCGCAGGCGCTCCTCGTCGAGAAGGCGGTAGATGTACTCGAAGGGGAAACGAGCCTCGCCGCGATCGGCAGCTTCCACCCAGAGGGGCAGCAACTGCTCTTCGAGCTGCAGCATCACGGCCTCGGGGATGCAAGTGTCGGTGACCCGGTTCCATCCCCGGTCGCGCAGATGAAGTTCCTCGGCGGGGGAAAGCTGGCGGTAGTCGGGCACTCGGCGGTATTGTCGGTTTGCCAGAAGGTTGTAAATATCCTCTTCCAGATTGGCGGCAGTGCAGGAGATGGCGTGTACTTTGCCGGCGCGGATCATCTTGGCCAGCGAGATGCCGATTTCCGCGGTGCTCATGGCTCCCGCCAAGGCCAGCATCATCTTCCCTCCCCGGTCCACCAGAGCCTTGTAAGCCCGGGCCGCTTCCAGCGTTTCCCTGGCGTTGAAGTGACGGAAGTTCTCTTCCAAAAAGTCAGATATGGACAAACCGGACCCTTTCAACAGAAGCGCAGTGCATGCCCGCTTTCGGGTGCCTGGATGAACTCCCGATCATTGTTTCGGATGGTTGCGATTGGATTGTCTGTTAGAAGGAAACTTCCCTACTGATTCACCTCGACGGGTGGTTTCTCTTGCTTGATCTTCATTCCCACGTGCTTGGAAAAGAACTCTAGGTAGCGGTTGAGCCTGTCGACCTGATGCCGGGGCTCGCGAAGACCGTGGCCTTCACGGGGGTAGCGGATGAAAGTAACGTCTTTCCCCAAGTCGCGCAGAGCCTGATAGAACTCGACGGCCTGCTCGGGGGGGACTCGGGCGTCCCTGGCGCCGTGCAGAATCAGAATGGGGGAGGTCACGTTTTTGACATGGCGGATCGGTGAATGTCTTTCGTAGGCTTCCTCGACGTCCCAAGGTGTCCCCAACACACTGTTCCTGTCACTTGGGTTGCCGAAAAACCAACCCAGATAGTGCGGGATGTCCGTGGTGCCGTACATGCTGTAGAGATTGCTCAGTCCGGCGCCCGGCGAAATGGCTTTGAAGCGGTCGGTCTGAGTCGAAATCCAGAAGCTCATGTACCCGCCGTAGCTCCACCCGTAGCACACCAGTCGGTCGGGGTCGGCCCAACCCTGCTCGATGGTGTAATCGACCCCCTTCATGCAGTCGTCGTAATCGACGATGCCCCAGTTGCCCCGATTGGCGTTGAGGAATTCCTGCCCGTAGTTGGAGCTGCCTCTGAAGTTGGGCTGCAGGACCAGAAAGCCTTTGGCGGCGAGAAACTGGTTGGTCGACTGGAAAGTCCGCAAGACCGCACCGCTGGGGCCGCCGTGTGGATTGAGGATGAGAGGGTAACGGGCGCCCGCCTGGAAGCCGACGGGCTTGGTCAGGACTCCTTCGATCTCCTGGCCGTCGCTGTTGCGCCAGCGAATCACCTCGACATCCGCCAGTTCGTATCCCTCATCGCGTAGCCAGGGGTTGGCGTCGGAGATCGGAGTCGCGCCGCTCAGGTCGGCGCCCGCCGTGTAAATCTCCGCAGGGCCGCCGGGTCCGGTGTGGACCCATACCCATCGGCTTCCGTCTGCAGAG
>JBFGHF010000081.1:0-10235 GCA_041578355.1 Acidobacteriota bacterium | reverse complement strand
GACGCCGCGGGCGTTGTCGTTACCGATCTTGGCCAGGGCCTCGTTGCCCCGGATCGAGAAATCGTTGGCGATCCCGACCGCCTCGATCCCCCCCACATCGATCACGTGCCGCAGTTGGCGGACGTAAGCCTCGGGCGAAGGCACGGGGTCGCTCGTCAGCCAGAAGCTCATCATGAAGACGCCCATGACGCCTCCCGAATCGGCGATCCCTCGAATCACTTCGTCGGGAGCGCATCGAGCGCTCGGAACCAATTCCCGCGCCGCCCCGTGAGAGAGAATGACTGGTCTCTTACTGCTGCGAATCACGTCCAGTGAGGTGGCGTCCGATGCATGCGACACATCGGGGACGACCCCCAGGGAATTCATCTTCTCGACAGCCTGAAAACCCAGGTCGGTCAACCCCCTGGGCACCGGCTGGAGCGCACCGCCCCCGAAAGGATTGTCGTTGTGGTGGGTGATCTGCAGGATTCGCAGACCCAACTCGTGGAAGAGGTCGAGCTTCTCGAGATCGCCTTCCAAGGGTTCGCAGCCTTGAAACTGCAGGAAGACGCCGACCCTGCCCTGCCGCCGGCCCTCCGCAATCTGGCTGCCTCGGGTGGCGGCGAACAGCAGATCGGACTCACGCAAGCGTCGCCTCGCGGCTACGATCGACTTCCAACAGGCGTCAAAAGTACGGACAAACCGCAAGCTGCCGTCGTCGGTTTCGATTCTCCGGGCTGCCGAAACGTCGGCGAGGAATGAAGTCAAACCGGACTCAACCACGTCGGCGTCTTGCCGCGGCAGAAAAGTGAGGCCGTCCACGTAAGGAGGGCGCGGCTCGACGACCTCTTGCGGCCGCACCGCGGCCAGTCCCGGCAGCAAGGCCAGCCGCTGAAAGAAATCGCGTCGTCTCAAGCGCCCTGTCACTCCAACACTATTCGGCGCCGCTCCGTCTCTGGCGCTGCGGTTTGCATCAAGCATCAGACCTCTCGACCCGGTTTGCCACTTGCAGCCGGCCAACTCGCTCTGGCGCCCGACTTTCCTTCCAGCGGATTGTCGTAATAGCGAATCGTGGGATAGGCGAAGTCGATGTCGTCTTGCTGCGAGAAGCGATCCAAAACGTCTTCCCAGATCTCCTGGGCGCTACCCCGTCGCTTGCGGGCCTCGCACAAATAGCGAATCGTCAGCAGGACCCCGACATCGGCCACGGCGGTGTAGACGATGGGAGTCAGGTGCTTGTAGAAGATCATGTACTTTCGAGCCGCCTGCTTGACCCTTTCCTCAGCTTCTCGAGAAAGGTGGAGCGCCCGCTCTTCGACGATCTCGGTGAGGATCTGCTTGGCTTTCCGCCAATTGCTCTCGAAAGTGACGATGATGGGCAACTCGTTCCAGATATACTGAAATGCTTGCCCGTAGTTGGCCTGGGCCACCACGAAGATCATCCCGTTGGGAATGTGAATCACCCGGCCTGTGCTCTGATCCGCGTCCACCCAGTTACCGATTTCCATCAGACTGAACTGGAAGATCCGCAGGTCGATCACGTCACCTCGATGATCTCCGATCTGAATGCGGTCTCCGACACCGAAGGGGCGCCGCCAGAGGATGAAAAGCCATCCCGCAAGATTCACGATGGGATCCTTGAGAGCAATCGCCAGACCGGCCGAAAAGAGACCCAGAACCGTCGAAACTGATTGGAACTCCTGAATCCAGATCCCGGCGATCACCAACAGCGCCAGAAGCGCCGTCACGTAGGTTACAGCCTTCCGCCACTGGTAGAGGGCGCGCGACTCCTCGATGCTCCGGTAGAGAATCCTCAGAATCAGGAAGCGCACCACCGTGAAGAAGAAAATGACGAGCAGCGTGTTGATGACGTGGCTGACGAAAGGTGAGGGAGATACGAATACCTGATTCAACCATTCCAGCAGCCTGTTCATGGCATCTCCCGGGCCTTCCCGTGTGCCGCTCGCCGGCGGCAGCCTCTGGAGTCTGAATTCGAGATCCCGGACGTGTCAAGCCTCGCCGGCCAACGAGAGGCGAATAGTTGCTAAAATTCCGCTGTGTCCCGGATGGCGGTAAGACCGAGCCCTTTCGAACTCTTGCTTCTGCTCCTCTTTCTCATCGCTCTTTTAGCGGCGGCCCTTTTTTCAGCCCAATCGAGTCAGGCGGCGAACCGTTTACAGGTCCTCAGCTACAACATCCGCTACAACACCCCGGCCGACGGAGAGAACGCCTGGCCTTTGAGAAAGGACAAGGTGGCACAGTTGGTTTCCGACCTGGAGCCGGACCTATGCGGCTTTCAGGAAGCTCTCATCGGGCAGGTAAGAGACCTGCAACAACGGCTCCCTGATTTCGATTGGGTGGGGGTCGGCCGCAACGACGGTGAGGAACAAGGAGAATTCACACCGGTCTTCTATCGCAGGGAAAGGCTCGAACTGCTCGCTGCCCGCACCTTCTGGCTCTCCGAGGCGCCCGAGGCTCCGGGGAGCAAATCATGGGATGCAGCCCTGCCCCGGATCGTCACCTGGGCGCGGTTCCGCGACCGCCGCACAGAGACCGAGTTCTATTTCTTCAACACCCATTTCGATCACCGCGGAGTCGAGGCACGCCAACAGAGCGCTCTGCTCCTGGCCGAGAGGCTTCCCGCCTTGGCCGGCGCCGCACCCTTCCTGCTGGCCGGTGACTTCAACTTCGACGAGCGCTCCCGGCCCTACCGCTTGCTCACCGCCGCCGAGTCCCCGTTTCGAGACGCCCGCTACGCCTCGCGAACTCCGCATCGAGGGCCCACCGCATCCTTCAACGACTGGCGCGCGCTGCGTCCGGAGGAAAGCCGCATCGATTATCTCTTCGTTTCCAAAGAGGTCCAAGTCCACGCCCACCGCATTCTCGATACTCGATTCGACGGCCGATTCCCCTCAGATCATCTTCCGGTGTGGGCGCAAGTCGAGTTCACCGGCTCGGCTCGCCCCTGATCCAAAGGGGTGGGAGCGTCGGGCAATCAACATTCGCAGGCGGGCAGGGTTTCCCCCGACTTGCTCGGAAAAGCGCGATGTCCCAGAATCGATCCTGAATGATTTTCCGGACTTGGACGCCGCCCTTCCCCTTGAACCAGTTCGTGGAGCGATTCTGGTATCACCGCGGCTACTCCCCCGAGCACTCCAAAGAGAAACTGCTCCCCGATGGAGCCATTGAGATCATCATCGATCTGCAGGACGATCCCAAACGGATCTTCGACGGAGCGGACTTCAGCCGCTGGGAGAGTCTCGCCAAGGGATGGATCTCCGGGCAACACCGCGAGTTCATCGCACGGCATCCCCCGCGACCAACGCAAGCCCCACGTCGACAAGTTCTTGAGCACCTACGTACTTTCTCCGCCCGAGTAAGTTTCCATACGTTTACGGCCCACCCGACGAAAAGCGGCTGCTGCGGCTGGGATAATGATCGAATATCTAACATCACACATCACATCTCGCCGTTCGATCGTTTTCGTCCGTCGACAATGGTTCGAATCCGGAAACGCCAATGTTGGATCCCGTGAGCGGCGACTTGAAATCTGGGAGTTGTTATGTTCGAAGTGGGGCAGGAGGCAGTGGATGGCCCACTCTCAGAGACTCCTGTCGGCGTCTTTCATGACGCAGCCTACTTGGTTATCTTGAGGACGAGGTGGGCATCCGTATCTTCCGTCCAGGTTCACTAGCCGCCATGTTGGGAGTTGTCTTCTGGGCAATCGCGGCATGGGCAGAAGGCCAGGACCATCTATCCCCCAAGACCTATCTGAGAGTTTCGGTCGAGGACAGAAGAGGTGCTCTCTATTCCGGATTTCGCATCGGGAACTTCCAGCTTCTCGAGGATGGCGTCGAGCAGAAGATTGAGATCCTGGGTTCGCGGATGCCCGTGAGGCTCGGGGTGGTGATCGATTTGAGCGCTTCAAACGAGGAGCTGGCGTCTCACTTCCTCGATTCGCCAAATCCGACTCTGTCGCTGGCTGCGAAGACGATTGAACTCGATTTTGTCGTCTTGGTCCACACCGACGTTGTCCTGATTCGAGAATCCACGCCACTGCAGACCGTCGACCAAGCCATCAAATACTTCGAGTCGCTCTACGAAAAGGGCAAGAAGCGCGACTTGAGAACGGCACTCATCGACGGCGTAGCAAAGGCGGTGCAGTTTCTCGAGGAGAGAAGAAAGACCAGCCCCGAGACAGTGCTCTCCTCGTTGCTGTTGATCTCCGATGGAGAGGACAATGCCAGTGATCTCGGCCGTTCGCGGCTGAATCGAATGGTCAAGTCTTCCCGCGTCCAGATCCACGCCCTGGGCCAACGTGGAGAACTCGGCTACGGAAGGGGCTACCTGGAAAGGTTGACGCGGTTGACTGGCGGGGCGGTGATTCTGATCGACGAGCCGAGCCGACTGCAGGCCGCGGTCGACTACATTCGGACCGACCTCGCCAATCAATACGTTCTCGTTTACGACTCGACTCGGCCGGCATCGGACGGAAAATGGCGCAAGGTCGAAGTCAGGTTGACCAATCTGGCCAAGAAACCCAAACTCAGGGTGCGGACCCGTCCCGGCTATTTTCCTTGAGCGAGCCTACCCCGGCGGCGCCTTGGAGTGCGAAAGCGCGGTGATCAGCGTGTCACCGTCACGGTGCGGCTCGACCGGCCGTCGCCGGCGAAGCTGCGCAATTTGACCGGTCCTTCGACTCTCACGGGCCCTTCGTAGCGCGGCGAATCGATTTCCGGGTCGCTGCCGTCGACTGTGTAACGGATCGTCAAGCCGGGAAACTCGACATTGGCGTGAAGCCGGTCGGCTTCGATCTTCGCTCCGGGCGGAGGAATCCGATAACGCGGTTGGCCAAGCCAACGGTCCAGCCGCGGCAGTTCGATCTGTCCCAAGCGGTTGGCGAAGCGTTCCCAATCCCTCTCCATTTCTCCTTGACGCCTGTCGCGATCCTCGACGGCGGCCCATTGCGGCCGAGGCGCCCAGGCCCGCTCGGCCAGAGCCAGCAATTTCGGCAAGGCGAAATACTCGAGGCTGCCGGGCGGGCCGAGATTCTCGCTCCAGAGCTGCCCTTGGATGCCCAGGACCCGAGAGCGACCCTGGTGACTCAGGGCGACCCACCCCGTCGGCTCGGAACCCTTCGGCGCCGACTTCGCCAGATCGAGCGGGATGAAATCGAAGGGCTGCCGGGTGCCCACGAATCCGGCCCAGTGCAGTCCGGGCTCGCGAGGATCTTCGCTGTAGGCATGTTCCAGGTAGAGGTTCGGTGCGTTGCAGAGTACGATCTCGAAGCCGGCGTTCGCGAGTTGGTAGGCAAGGTTCTCACGGCCCCATCCCCAGACCGTGTTCCAAACGTAGGCGACCGCTCGGCGTTCGCTCATCTCGAGGTTCGGCTCGACTCCGGCGGGCTCCTGACGCAGGGCTATTTCCTCCCAGCCAGCCATTCGTATTCCTCGCTCTTGGAGGATTGCCTGGAGTCGGTTCAGGAAATAGCGAGGCAGATTCAACTCCTGTTCCTCGAGAAGTGTCCGGCAGGCCGGCGACCTCTCCCAGATCCCCTCCGGCACCTCGTCGCCGCCGACATGAAGCACACCCAATTCGAGGCCCGCATCCTCATAGATCGAGCCCAGTTCATCGACCACCTTCTCGATGAAGCGATAAGTGGAAGGGAGGCAAACGTTGACAACATTGTCGTTCCAATGCTGGACCGACCGATAGACGGAGAGATCTTCGGCTTCGCTGAGCAGTGTGAGCCCACCCTCGTTCTCCAGAGCACGGGCGCGAGCTTCCATCGCTTGGATAGCGGCGCGGGCGTGGCCCGGAAAATCGATTTCGGGAATCACTTCAATGTGCCGATCCTTCGCGTAGCGCAGGATCTCGACCATCTCGCCGCGGCTGTAATGGCCGCTTCCCGGGGGACGGTCGGGAACAGGACCCGAACCGTAGGAAGGCACAAGCCGGTCTCTTTCGTCCTCGGTGTGGCCCCGCCGCGATCCGACCCGTGTCAGCTCGGGCAAGCTTGCGACTTCGAATCTCCAGCCCTCGTCGTCGGTCAGGTGGAAGTGAAAGCGATTGAGCTTGTAGAAAGCCATCCAGTCGAGCAGCCGCAGCACGGATTCCTTGCTCTGGAAGTTCCGAGCCACGTCGAGATGAAGGCCGCGGTAGCGGAAGCGAGGCGCATCCTCGACGATGACTGCGCCAATCTCTTTCGGACCCGGACCGGAAGATCCGTTCTGAAGAAGGGCCAGCAGGGACTGAATACCGTAGAAGACCCCGGCGGGATCGCTGCCTGTGATCTCCACCCCGCTGTCGGGGCCGACCGAGAGGCGGTAGGACTCGGCAGGCGCGGGTAGGCCCGGGTCAGCCAGGGAAAGGCGGACCACACCACCCCCCGACTCGGCGTCTTCGACCAAGGGGCGGCCCAGCATCTCCCCGAGACCCAGTCGGAGGTGCTCCCCTTCGTTCTTCAGCTCGACCGGAAAACGGATAGAGACCTTCTCATCGAGTCTCCAACTCCCGGGCTCTCGCTTCCAGCTGACAGGCGCGGGAACCAGGGGAACCAGCGACTCGGCGGGCAGTTTCTCGAGTTCCTCGTCCCGCCGGTAGCGTCGCCCGGCGTAGTCTTGGCGAGCCGGAAGCGGACTGACGGTCAGCTCGACAGGCTCGACGGGTTCCGTGAGGCCCGCGACATCGAAGTAGAAGCCGGCCGGCGCCTCCGAGTCGTTGGTAAGAGGTTGCAGGATCGTGAACTCGAGAGCGACCGACGCTCCCGCCTCGATCGAAAAACCCGGGTGGTCGGGCCGGACCATCCAAAAATCGCCGTTGACGTGTTTCATTTCGAAGGGCGGCGAGGCCGATTCCGGATCGAGTGGAAAAATCGAGTTGAAATAGAGCCGCCAGTAGGGAAGCTCCGCCGATCCCCGGTTGCTGATGGTCAGCCGCGACCGGGTCGCAATGTCGTCATCGACTGGACCCTCGATCACCTCCCAAAGCAGGGCGATCCGAGGCTGGAGGGAACTCTCACTGCTACACGCCATGATGAAAACCAGTCCGCACAAGCCAATGATTCTCGTCACGGTGAGAGTCTACACTCTGCGGTCCCATCTCTCATGTGGTCTACACTCTCAGTGGAGCGTTGCCCAAATCAGGAGCCCCTCAGAGGCGTAGAGCTTGGGGGCGCCAAGAGACCTGTCTCAAGAAGGCAAGGTTTTGGTGAGACAGCCACTTCTGCGGAGTGCGGAAGCTTGACTTCGCTTTTCCGGCGAATCTCGGCATTCTTTGGGTTGATCGGTAGTTGCAGAGAAGAAAGCGGCGGCAAGCCGCCGCACTCCAAAGAGTCCGAGACTGTTCGGGCACCACCCTGCCCTGACCAGAATCTCCTCAAAGGGCCACCAGGAGGGTGCCCACCACGATGAGCATGGCGGCGGGCAATCTCTGACCGAGCCTCCCTTCCCGAAAGAAAAGGCATCCTATGACCACCGACAAGAGCCCGCCCGCCCGCTTGATAGTCTCCACGTAAGCGACCAGAAGTTCTCGGTAGGCGAAAAACTGGCAGAGGACTCCGCCACCCGTCACCAGAGCGGCCAGCAGGAGTAATACGCCCACACGCCACGTCACCGACCGAGATCGGCGCCCCGTCCGTTGGCCGACCAAAACGCCCAAGAGCAGCAAGGCGCTGAAGAACGTCACACAAAAAGCCAGAAGAGCCTCCGACCCGTGGGCGATCCCGATCTTGTCGAGAGCCGTGGTGGACCCCCAAATCAAGGCAACCAGAAGCATCCGCCAGCTTCCCGGCTCGCGGAAGGGCGCCGCCGCCAGTTCGCTCCAAGCCCGCCCTTTTTCAAAGTGAAGGGCAGCCGCGCCCAGCACGACCAACACAATCCCCGCAAACCCGGCCCAATCGGGCCATTCGCCCAGCAGGATCCAGGCGCTGCAAGCCGCAATGACGGGCGTGAATCCGAGGTAGGGGATGGTCAAGGAGAGCGGCGACAACGTCACAGCCTGGACATAGAGGATCGAGGTCAGGGCGATGGTCACGCTCTCAAAAGCCGCAACCGACGCGAAGACCCAGTCCCAGTGAGGAACTCCCGTCGAGATCAGGATCACCGAGAATACGGCGGCGGCGCCCAGGTTGATGCTGACAGCCACCTGGGCCGCCGAAAGGCTCTGGCCGAGGAGTTTTCGAAGGACGTCGAGGCCGACGTAAAAGAGTGCGGCCGCCGCCGCTAAACCAACTCCCGTCATCGCTTGCCTCGAAGCGCCCCGAGGAGATTGCGCAAGACGGTCTCTCCCTGACGAAAGCGTCCGCCGGGGCCGTAGAGTCCCACCATGGCTCGGAGCCTGTTCGACCTTCTCGAGCCCAAATCCCGCCCCGCCAGATACTTCTCCAAGAATCCGTTGTTGACCTGCGATTCGGGGTGCCCGTCCCGAATCGAGGAAAGCAATTGGATGAGATCCCGGGCCGCGAACAGATCAAGCGCCAGCCCCGGAGAGCGCCCCAGCCGCTTCATCTTCTCGAGATCTGCGAAGATGAACTGATCCGTGTCCCCCGGGCGCACCAGAATGTGACGCGACTTGAGGTCGCCGTGAAAGAGGCGCTTCTCGTGCAACCGGGCCAAGGTCGACGCCAGGTTGGCGGCGATCGGATCTTCCCAGGCAATCCTGTCGTGAGTTCGCGAACGGTGGCGTCCCCACGATTCCAGCTCCACCACGTCGGGAACTTCCTGCATGACGACAAGCCCGTCGCTGCGGCTCAGGAACCCCCGCCGCCAGACCGCCGCCAACACGGGGACTCCCTGGAAGCCTTCCCGCTCCAGAACTTCCGAATAGCGGAGCACACGTCGTACCGAGATGCGCGCCGAACCGTGACCCAGCGAGCGTCCGAAGGCGTAGTAGGCAAGGCAGGGAGTGGGCCGTTTCGCGTAAACGACGTCGAGGTGGAAGATGTGGCGGCCCGCCCGTTTCAGGAAGAGGCGCGCGTCGGAACGCCGTTCCAGGCTGGAGGGGTCTTCGATCAAGTCGCCGAGCTCGGCTTCGGGATCCACCCACCCTCGATACTTTTTCCCCTGATAATTCGTCGCCATCGGTGCCGCCAGTTATGCTAACCGATGGGGCGGGAGCCGTGGAGACCGAGGGTCGGCCAAACAGTGGCGCGGCCTTGCAGGCTGCGCTCCCGAAAAAACGCCTTGCCCGGTTTCCAAGCGCAGGCAGGATGCCCCGCGACACGTCGGGAGAATCGGGTTGAAATCGAGGGGGGAATCCAATAGCCTCTAGGCCCGCCATTTCGCGGAGTAGGTTGGTCGAGTGTCACTATCACAGTTTGGCGAGTCGGAGATCATCCGGCTCCCGATATTTCCGTTGCCCAACGTGGTTTTCTTCCCCAACACGATTCTACCCCTCCACATTTTCGAGTCTCGCTACCGGCAAATGGTGGGCGACGCGATGGACTCCGACCGGCTCATCGGCATGGTACTCCTCAAACAGAATCTGGAGAATCCCGAGGTAAAGGGGGGCGACTCCTTCGAAGTGGGTGGGATGGGACGCATCACTCGCTGCCAGGAACAGGAGGATGGCAAGTACGACATCCTTTTGACCGGGCGGAGCCGCTTCCGGATTCTGAAGTTCGAACGCATGGCGCCCTATCGCATCGCTCGGGTGCAGCTGCTCGAAGAACACGACCCGGCACCCGCCGTGGTCGACGAAGTCACGCCGCGGCTGATCGCGGCCTTCAAGGAAACGATTCACCGCCAAGCCGCCGATTTCGATTTCAACCTGTTGGACGAACTCGACTTCGCCACTTTGGTCAATTCGATTTGCTCCTCGCTCGACATCGACGACCACAGCAAGCAGGAGCTCTTGGAAATGAACGACCTGGGCGAGCGAGCCCGCAATCTGCTCACCATCCTCAGCCACTTGCTGCTCCGCAAGCGGATGGTCTCGCGCTTCGACCACCTTCGACCCCGGGATCCCAGTGTCAACTAGGCAAATCGCACCCCTGCTGCCGATCGTGGCCATGCTGCTCTGGAGCGGCGATGCGCTGCTCGGCCAATTCGAACCCAGCGGCGTGGCCGACTATCGGATGGACGTGCGACTCGACAGCGCCTCGAAAACCATCCGAGGCAAGCAGACCATCACCTGGAGAAACCGGACTGCTCATCCCGCCCACAACCTCTACCTGCACCTCTATCTGAATGCCTTTCGGGACCGGCATTCCTCCTTCGTCCGCGAGACGGGATACCGCCCGCTTTGGCAGGTCGACG
>JBFGHF010000080.1:0-10279 GCA_041578355.1 Acidobacteriota bacterium | reverse complement strand
TTGTCCGCGTTCTCACGAACGCGGCTCTGTCAGGGGTGCCGTGCCGATTCGGACAAACACCCCCTGACGATTGCCGTCGCGAAATCTCCGTCGCCCGCTTCGGATCTACTCTTGGCCGCGGTAGATCTTCCAGGGGACCTTGCTCAAGTTTTCTCCCTCGTTCTTCCCCACTCGAAACGTGTCCTGTGTGTAGAGACAGGCTTGGCCGTCTTCGGTCACCACCTGCGGGTGGAACGAGAGAACCATGTTTTCCCGCAACTCCGCATTCGAAGCGGCGCCGATCGAAGGGTATTCGATCATGGTCAGACCGATGGAATGACCGGTCAGGTGGCCGAGGCCGAAGCCCCGCTTTTCGATGATCTCGGCGGCGGCCCTGTGGACGTTGGCGGCCGATTCACCCTCCCTCATTCGCAAACGGGCAGCCTCCATGGCATCGGGGTAGAAGTCGATCATTTCCTGGGTTCGCGGGCTGACTTTGCCTCCGATCAGGGCGCGGGAGAACTCGACCCAGTACCCGGCCCGCCCTGTGATCTCGAGTGAATAGAGAAGCAAGTCGTCCTGCCCCACCACCCGGTCCGTCGGCACCTTGAAGTGGGGCTCGGCTTCGCCGTTCCGGCCCGAGAGGATGATATTCATCATCCGCGGTCCGGCGTTTCCCTCGAAGAAGCGTTGCACCGCCGGAGCCATGATCTCGGCCTCGGTCTTGCCCGGCTCGAAGGCCTCCAGAAGTGCCTGGAATCCTCGCTCGATGATCGCCATGCTGTTGCGCACCTCGGCAAGCTCCTCTTCGCTTTTGACGGCGCGAGCCATGTCGAAAGCAACGTCGAAGGGAACGAGTTGAAACGCTCCCGCGGCCAGGGCGGCATGGTCCCGTACTGCCAGCACATGATCCCTGCCGTAGATCCCGAGACGTTTCCAGCCGCGCGTTTCCACCCGTTTTCGAATCCAATCACCTGGCAGGTCCGCCCAGACATGGTCTCGGATCCAGGGTTTTTTCTTGTCGCCGATCCAGCGGGCTTCGCTGGGAAAGAGCAGCGTCGGCTCTTCTTCGAGAGGCAGCAGAACCATCGCGTAGCGGTGAACGATCTCGAAGTCTGAAAGTTAGCGGACGGCCCCTTCAAAGCCGGCGTACTGGTTTCCGCAGACCAGCAGGGCGTCGAGTCCTTCGGCTTCCATGGCGGACCGGACGTTTCGGTATCTTCGCTCAATCTCTTGTGGGCTGAACATCGGTGAAGCGATTATAGGGGAACTACCTGGCACCGGCACGCCGAGAACAAGCATCCTCGATTGGGGCAACGCGGCGGGCTGCAACCTCGACTGAGCCGCGCGCGTCGGCAAGCGGCGCGCCCCAGGAACGGTCCGGTGCGCACCCGGGGTTGGGTCTGAGGCCCCTGCGGCCGCAGCAGGCGCTTCGAGTCTCGATTGGGCAGCGTCCAAGCAGCTTGAGCCAAGGTGTACCGTTCAGTTTCCCGCCGCTTGCTGACGCGCGTGGCTCAGCATGACCCGGCTTATTTGTTGCTCGGCAAAGGGGCGCGTTTCTTGGGGAGCGCGAATCCCCGAGCGTCGGCACCCTCCACTCGCGCAGCGATGCCGTTCTGCGGCGGCTGCAGCGTGAAATTGATCCCCGAAGTGATGTCGTTGGCCTCGACTTCGACCGTATTGGGCAGGTTGTTGACCGGGTAGAGGCCGCAGAATTCCCCCTCGTCGCAGATGAAGTCGTCCTGGTCGTTGTCGGTGCCGGCGGCGATCAGATAGCTGCCCGCGGGGACGGGAGGGAGCCGGTAAAAGAGATCCGACGCGAGGGACGTGGAGGTTGACCCGATCGTTTCGAAGGTGAAGGGATCGAGGGCCAGAACAAATACCTCTCCCGGGTCGAGGGCTTGAGACTGTCCGACTCGCATTCTCACTTCGACCGTCTCCGTGCCGCCATTGGAATTGAGGTGGACGCGACCCGTGTAATCCCCCTCGGGAAGTCCGGCCCGACTTACTTCGACGACGACGGTGCTGCGGTCCAGCCGCGCGGTCAGCCATCCGCTTCCCTGATCGGTCTCCACAAGCGGAGGCTGGACTTGGAGTTGTCCGCCGCCGCCGTTGGAGGTGAGAATCGTCAGCTGGTCGATGCCGGTTCCGAAAGCGAGGGACATGGGAGAGGCCACCAGGTTGGGGGGGCCCGCCACGGCCCCGCCTGCTTCCTTGAGGGCCTCGAGGGCATCCACCAGCCCCGACCCAAAGGTGTTGTCGCGGCCCGGCACACCCAGATCGATGGCCGTGTCCTTGAGGATCTGGCGGATCTGGACGGGCGTCAGACTTGGATTGACGGCAAGCATCAGCGAGGCGATGCCGGCGACGTGGGGCGATGCCATCGAGGTGCCTTCGTAAAAAGCGAAGGCGGGTGTGTCGTCGCTCTGCCGCCAGAGAGTGCTCAGGACGCCATCGGGCTGGTTGTCGCCGTTGAGATCCTGTGCCAGATTGCCGCCGGAGGCCATCACGTCGAGGCGCGGACCGAAGTTGGAGTAAGGCGCCCGGCCCCGGATTCCCGTGGCGCCCACCGAGATGACGTTGTCGAAGCTCGCCGGGTAAACGGCTCGGTCGGTGTTCTCGTTCCCCGCGGCGGCGACAATGGAGACGTTCTTGCCCAGAGCTGCGGCCACGGCATCCGCGAGAGTCCGGCTGCGCCCGAAGCCACCCAGACTCATATTGATCACGTCGGCGATCCGGGGCGGAAGAGAACCCGAGGCGTTGGCAATGCGCGCGGCATAGAGGACGCTCTGTGCGATGTCGAAGGTCGAGCCGCTGCCCCGCGCTCCCAAGGCGCGCAAAGTCATCAGCGGCGAGTTCCAGTTGACCCCTGCGATCCCGGCGCCGTTATCGGTGGCGGCGCCGATGGTTCCGGCCACGTGGGTTCCGTGATAACTGCTCGAAACACCGTTGGGATCGTCACCGGGATCTTCGGCGCTGGCATCGATGCCGTCGCCGTCCAGCGAGGTCTGGCGATCGCTCACGAAGTCCATCTGGCCGCCCGTCAGCCTCGAACCCAGTTCCGAATGACCGAACTTGGCCCCGGAATCGATGACGGCTACGACCGTGTTGGCCGAGCCCACGGTAATGTCCCAGGCTGCCGGCAGGTTCATCGAATTGTAGTGCCATTGCAAAGAGAACCCGATGTCGTTGGGGACTCGGAAGGCCCGGTAGATGTAGTTGGGCTCGGCATAGAGGACGTCGGGGTCGGCGTTGAGCACCTCGATCAACCGTAGCGTCTCCTCGCGTCCCCGGTCGGCTTCGAGGACGCCGCGCTCAGCGGAGGGAACTCGAAGCAGTCCGACCCCTCCTCCCTCGATCCATTCCGACGCTCCCTGAGCCTGCGCCCACCGTGAGGCGGCTCTTTGGCGATCGGGCCGGAGTTTGACCACCGCTTCTCCGTATCGGAATTCCGCGTCCGTCACCAGTTCCACACCTTTGCTCCGGCTCTGCGGATAGGTCTCGAAGTGCTCTCGACCCAACGCGACAACAGGGGCCTGGATCTGGCCTTCGAGTATTCCCAGTCCTCTCTGAGGGGGGACCGCGGCCAGCGATAGAAGTTGAGTGGCGCTGGCGAGTCGGCTGAAGAGCTCGAAGGCGAAGATGGGAAGTTCCGAGGTGATCTTGATGTAGCCGCCGTTCTGGTTTTTGATACCGGGGACGAGATTAACTCCCACGAGCCGGGCCCGGTGCTCTCCCGGTTGCAGAGTGAACACCTCTTCACCGATCTTGACCGCCTCGGGGCTGAACACCTCGACCAGGACATCGGTGGGGTCTTCGTTGGTGCTGAGGAAGGTCAAACCCGTGAAGAAGGTCTCGGCGATAATGGCCACGTGCGAGGAAACAATGCGCTTGGCGGGGGACCTCTGCAAATCGACAGACGCCAGGTAGGTTCGAAGCGGGTCGCCGAAGCTGATGGTGCCGACAATTCCAGAGACACTGCTGTCAACCCGTAGCCATCCGCCCGGGAGATTGTCCAGCCCGAGCAAGCTGCCGGCGGTGGCTCGCACCATCTCACCGGCTCTGAGCTCGATGTCGGTGGTGGCTACGGGATTGGGATTCACTCCGGTGGCAAAAGCCTGCAGCGTGAGATCCGCATCGAAAACGGTCGGATTGATGATGGTGATGAGGCTTTCCAGGGCGGCCACTTCGGCGAGTTGGGCGCCGAAGAGGGCCGAGCCCGTGTCGCGTCCCCTTTCGTTGGTGCGGATGGCGTTGCGACCGCCCAGAAAGTCGGCCTCGCCGAAAGTCTCGTAGCCGAGGATGAGGAAGTCCAGGCCCCTGGCGAGCACGTAGGCCTGATCGGGCATCTGGACGGTAAAGAGATCGTCGACCCTGCTGTGGAAACGGCCGACCCTATCGGTGGGAAGATCAACTCTTCGAGTTTGCAGGACCGTCCCGTCCGCATCGCGCAGTTCGACGTCGACCCTGCCGGCGCCCAGAATATGTATCTCGGTGAACTCGCCTTCGCCGGAGAGAATCTCAGGGAAGATCAGACTGTCCCCGAAAGTCGAAACCGCCTCGGCGCCGTCGATGTCCTCGGCCCCCCCCTTGAAGTTGAGCGCGAATCCCGCCAGCCCCAGATTGTCAGTAGTCAGGAAGGCCCAGGCATCGACGTTTTTTCCGGCATCGCCGAAGCGCCCTATCTCATCCAGCAAGAATGCGTCTTGACCGTCCACCGGAATCGACAACGAGGCGGACGCCAGCTGCTGGAAGGGGTCGCTGAAAAGGAAGATGTCCGCCTGGGCCGGCTCATCGGTGGGGTTGGCGACGGCAATTCCCGTGTTCTCACCGGGACCGTTCTTGAGGCTCGGAAAGTAAATGAAAACCGGGTCGGGCGCCGTTGACGAGCCGACCGTGAACTGACGGACGAACTCGTTGTCGCCCTCGTCGATCTCGTCGATATCGGCGTTGCTATCGGTCACCAAACGGACCGTGTGAACGCCCGCGGCCAGAGGGCCGATCTGAAAGTCCTCGATGAAAACGAAGGTGTTCGAGTCCAGGGGCGGATCGCTGAACCAACTCTGCACCTCGACGCCGTCCAAGAAAAGGGTGGTGAAGAAGGTGCTCGAGGTGGGCCCGGTACCGTCGTTGATCACCGACCAGTCGAGAAAGATCGTGTCGACCGTGGTAAAAGCCTCCGCGTCGCGGTTGTCGCCCGCCTGGGTGGACAGCACCACTTCCGCGTCCCATCCCTGGGGACGGAAGGGGCGCAGGTTGGGCGCGCCCTCACCGGTCACCTGAATGAGCCTGCTGAAGGTGTTGTCGTTCTCGCTGCTCTCAATGATATCGCCGTCGGAGTCGGCCACCAGGGTGATCAAATACTCGCCGGGGGCGAATGGACCGATTTCGACGTCCTCGACGAAAACAAAGAAGTCGGGATCGAGCGGGGGATCCGAGAAGAATTGGGCGGCGCTCTCTCCGTTGATCACGATATCGACGAAAAACCGTTGGTTGGCAGAGCCGCCACCGTTGTTGATCACGGCCCAATCCAGAAACAGCGTCTCGCCGGCCATGTAGCCTGCGGCATCCGTGTTGGTTCCCGGTTGATCGGAAATCACCAGAGGCGACGGCCAATCGTTCTCGAAGAGATCTGGTATGGCCGGTGGCGCAAACGGCGCCAGGTTGGGCAAACCCCCTTGGGGCCCGAGCAATTCGGGGCGCCGCACCGGCCCCGCCCGACGGGTACTCTGGGGCGAGTTCGCCACCGCGTAGGATGGAGGCGAAGCGAAGCGCGGACCCGAGGTCCGCTCGGCCCCGAAGGCGGGCAAAGTCACAAACACAGAGAGGAGCAACACAGAAGGACGAAACACCCAAGACACTCTCATATTCCGTAGTTCTTCAGTCCATCGTTTCGGGCCAGCACTTTGTCGACGTGTCGATGGTAAAAGTCGGGTTGATTGAAGAGCGCTTCCAACAGGTGTGTGTTGGAAACCCATTGCGCCCAGGTGTGCGGATAGGCAGTCTCGGCCCTGAGTAAGCGAGAGAAGGTGCTTTCGGCCACCCAGCAGAAGTAAGAAGCAGGTCGGTTGGCGCTCGGGGTGAAGGTCGGCCTGCCGTTCTCAAACCGCGCGATCCAGCGCAGGTCTTCGGCGCCGGTGATACGAAGTTCGATCTCCAGCCCTTCCTCCAGGCTGTTGGCCAGATAGGGAACCCGCGCCAGCCGATCCCCTGCCTCCTTCTCGACGAACTCGATCAGTTTCTGGCGCTGTGCGTCGCTTACGGCGGGTCCGATGCGCTCGGGCTGAAAGGGCATCAGCGGCTTCTCCGGATCGCACTCCAGCGCCGAGCAAACACTTCGGAGTCGATCGATGTCGTCCCATCCAGGACCCTCGCCTTCCAACCCGCCCGGTCGAAGGTGAATTCGATCACCCGGCTGCCAGCTGTGCATCTCCAATCCCAGTTCCTCACCGATATCGTAACCATCGGCCAGGGTGATGGGAAAGAGCTTGCGATTGATCCAATGACAGGAAGGCTCATCGGCAACGGGCCGGGGCAGCACCCACCAGCCGAAAGCGCCGGGCAGAAAGGAGGCGGCCGGAATCTGACCGAGATACTGACGGTAACGCAAAGCAGCGATCCTCCGCCGCACCTGGTCATCGTCGGCTTTCTGATCGGCGAAGGGGATGCGGTGTTGAAAACAGGCGTCGTTGGAGATGCTGTGCGGCGGAAGCACGGCCAAGTCGAACCGCGGTTTGTATTCTTCGATCCAGGCGACCGTCTGCGGGTGTAACAGGGAGTCGCCCGCCAGGAGGATCGAGCTGTCGCCGTCTTCGATCACGAAAGTGTATTCCGGAAACACCACGTAGGATGGAATGCAAGTGATTCTGATTTCCCCGATCTCGATTCTCTGGAACGGCTCGACGGCTTCGACCCGCGTGAAGCCCAGGCGCTGCAGCAAGCCCGCGACATCGAAAACACCACCTCCCGCCGGATAGAGACCCAAGCGAGTCGGGTTGGAGGGGCAAAACACCAGGGCGTCTCGATTGAGGGAGTGGATGCTGGGCAGGTGAAAGTGGTCGAAGTGGTGATGCGACAGGAGGACGATGTCCACCCGCTCCGGCACCGTCTCGGGACGAAGGGGCGGATAATGCTCCCAAAACCGATCCAATCGGGGAGTGAGCCAGGGATCGGTCAGGATCCGCAGACCTTTGGTTTCCAAAAGAATGGTCGCATGACCGATATTGGTCAGCTTCATACTTCCCCAAGAATACTCTTTCCGGACCAGGCGGCAAGATCTACCATGCGTAGGCCTCGGGAGCCTGTCCCGGCCCGGGCCAGATCTCCTCGAGTGCGGCCAACGCGGCCTCGTCGAGGGAAAGGCTGGCGGCCTCGATGCAGTCCCGGAGTTGTTGGCCGGTTCGCGGCCCGATCACGGGAATGACTTCGCGGGGAGCCGCTCGGAGCCAAGCCAAGGCGACCTGCGCCGCAGGCCGGCCGATTTCACGACAGAGTTCTTCGAATCGGGCGATCGGTTCCGCCAGAAGGGCGCGGCGCGCCTTGATGCGGTCCCCAGATCTTCGGCTGCCGGACGATACGGCTTGGTCTTTCGGGCCCGCCAGCAACCCTCCTCCCAAGGGACTCCAGGCAAGAAGGGCCATCCCGTAGTGACGGCAAGCGGGGAGCACTTCCAACTCGACGCTGCGCTCCGCCAAGTTGTAATGACTCTGCTCGCTCACCAGCCCGGGGGCGTGGCGGCAGGAGGCCAGCTGATTGGCTGTAGCAATGTCCCATCCGGCGAAGTTGCTGCTCCCCAGATAGAGGACTTTGCCCGCTGTCACCAATTGCTCCAGCGCCGACAACACCTCTTCCCACGGGACCTCGCGGAAGACGTGATGCATCTGATAGACATCGATATGGTCCGTGCCCAGGCGCTTGAGGCTGGCATCGCAGGCGCGGCGGATATGATAGGCGCTCAATCCCCGTTGGTTGGGACCGTCGCCCATTGGGCCTCCCAGTTTGGTGGCCAATACGATCGATTCGCGGCGGCCGCCGCCCTGCGCCAGCCAGCGTCCCACGATCTGCTCGGTCCAGCCTTGGCCGGTCTTCCACCCGTAGACGTCGGCCGTATCGATGAAGTTGATCCCTTGCTCGACGGCCGCGTCGAGCCGTTTATGGCTTTCCGCTTCTTCAACAAGAGGCCCGAAATTCATAGTGCCCAAACAAAGGGGGCTTACGCGAAGACCGCTACGGCCCAACTGTTGAAAATTCACATTGCCCCTTTTGCCGGCCTGCTCTTGGCATTTTCGTGAGGTGCCGACCTGGTTGGCGGTGCTCAGGACCCAGGCTCATTATCACAAAATGTTCTCTTCAGAATCGAAGCATGCCCGGCGCCCCGCAAGCAAGACCCCACTGAATGCAGCTGTTGTTGAGTCTCTCGGTGTCTTGACAGTGTCGTCCGATCTGCACATAATCTATCCAATCCAAGTCCGGCGACGTGCCGAACTGCTTCTCAGGAGGAATCTCATGGCCAAAGTGAAAGAAACAAGCACCGCGAAGAGCTTCGTCTACCCGGGCAAAGACAAGCCCCCCAAGGCAAACACTCAAATTCTGGTCGTACGGGGCAGTGCCAAAGCCCTCAAGGAAGCTGAGGAGTTGCTTCGCCTTCAAAACCGCGTCGGCGGGATCGAAGTCGCAAAGTGGTAATCAGACGATCTGTCGTTTGATTCAAGCGCGGGCCGGTCTTCGAAACGGAGACCGGCCCCATCCCGCATTCCTTCCCAGCCCCGATCAGGGGACGAATCTCACCTCTTTTGCTACTTTCACTGGCAAGTGCCGGCCAACCCTTTGGGGATCTCAGATCACTCCTTTGACCTATGTTTTACGGAATCGACGACGAGGCATCGCGGGACAGGCTGGCTCGAGCCATCAAGGAGATCGCCGACATTTTCGGATCCGCCTTCGCGGCCGACGAACTGATCGCCGTGGGACGAAACACAGCCTTTCTGGAGGACGAGAGACTTCAGAGCGCCGTGGAGACGGGGCTGGCCTCGATTCGGGATCCCTATTTGAGGCGACAAGCCGAAAGTAAGATGTGGCGCCTGCATTGCCTGACCTGGGCAGCGACTTCGACACTGGGTCTTCCGGGAGACCTCGTGGAATGCGGCGCTTTCGACGGCTTCACGGCCTTCGTCGTCGCTTCTTACACCGACTTGAACTCGACTCGGAAATCTTTTTACCTCTACGATACTTTCTCGGGTCTTTCCGAGAAATACGCCACCCCGGAAGAGCTGAGCAAGAATGAGTTCTACAAGTCTCACCCCGAAGCCTTCGACGTCTGCTCGGCCCGCTTCACCGACTACCCGAGAGTCCGGATCGTTCGGGGTGTCGTGCCCGACGTGCTCGAGCAGTCGGCGCCCGAACGGGTCAGCTTCCTCAATCTCGATCTCAATTGCGCCCTTGCCGAGAAGGCGGCCTTGGAGTTCTTTTTCGACCGGGTGGAAAACGGCGGAATCATCTTTCTGGATGATTATGGAAAGAAGGTCTTCCGATCGCAGACGGCCGTCGCCGACTCCTTCTTCGCCGCCCGGAACCATGCGGTTCTTGAACTGCCCACGGGACAAGGAATGGTGATCAAGCGCGATGTCGCAAATCGATAACCGAAAGGTGGCGTCTTCCACCGTCGAGGAACCTGCGGCGGGTGAATGGCGGCACAAAAAGGCCAAATCGGTCTCAGACCCGGCTGCGAGGATTCGCGAAACGGATGCGCAAGGCGCCCAACCGTGGTGCAATTTCGTCGTTTTCATGCCTGCTTCGCTGCCGGCGGGTCTCGCCATCGTGCAGCAGAGCCTTCGACCCGAAGCTCCGCCGGGCCGTCCCGAGGGTCTGGACCGGAACGGCCGTTTCGGCTACGGACTCTCGAATCGCGCCAGCTACCGACTGACGTTGCAATCGCCGACTGCCCGAGTGCACCTCAAGCAGTTCCTCTACGATTTGGGGCCTCCGGCCTTCGATCACCCTTCATTCTGGCTCAAGCGCCCCTTCCCCTTTTTGGCCGGAAACGACATCGGATGGAGCGGAAGCGACTATCGCGGACTCCCTTCCTCATCTCTGGATCGGGACCGCACAATGATCGAGGTTTCCCTCGTCGAGGGCGACCTCCCGGAGACCGCGCTGCAAGAGATTTGCCTGTCGCTGGAACCCGTGTCAGCGACCGCCCGCGGACGAATCCTGGCAACCCCCTATGCTTCGCTCTGCTACCAGAGGCGTTATCCCGACCTGATCGTCACGGTGCCCATGGGCTACTGGAAACATCGGCGCC